>DASSLH010000221.1:0-3406 GCA_035689625.1 Candidatus Methylomirabilota bacterium
GTACGACAAGCACTTCGGCGGCGTCTCCGAGCGCCAGCGCGCGTGCTACGTGCAGGTCTGGCCATAGCGGGCGTGCGCGAGGCGTCTGCTAAGATCGGCCGGGGATGATCGTTCTCGGCATCTCGGAGACGCACTGCGCGACGGCGGCGATCCTGCGCGACGGCGCGATCGCCGGCTGCGCGTCCGAGGAGCGCTTCACGCGGCTGAAGAACGACGCCGGCTACCCGCGGCTGGCGATCGACGCGCTCCTGCGCGAGCTCGACCTCCGCTCCAACCAGATCGATCTCGTCGCGCTCGCCGGGCGCCGGGCGTACGCGCGCGAGTGGATGAACCGCGTGCTGCACGACCCCGCCTACGCGCGGGAGTACTACGGCGTGCGCCTGGACGAGCCGCGCGGCGGGCTGGGCCGGCGGGCGCGCAAGCTGGGCGCACGGCTGGGCCTCAGCGAGCCGGCCCGCGGCAAGTTCACGCTGTCGGAGGGCGAGCGGCTGGCGCTGGTCACCGGGCACCTCGGTCTCGGCGCCGAGCGCGTGACGACGCTCGACCACCACACCTGCCACGCCGCCGCCGCCTACTTCGGCTCGCCGTTCGGCGGCGCCCCCGCCCTCGTGCTGACCAACGACAACGCCGGCGACGGGCTGTGCGCGACGGCCGCCTCGGGGCAGGGCGTCGCGCTGAGGCGCCACGAGGCGGCGCCGAGCGCGCCCGGCTCGCTCGGCTCGTTCTACTCGTTCGCCACGCTGCTGCTCGGCATGAAGTTCGGCGAGCACGAGTACAAGGTCATGGGCCTGGCGCCCTACGCCTCCCCGCGGGCCGTCGAGGCGGCCGCCGCCGCGCTCGCCGACGTCTTCGGCCTGGTCGAGGACACGCCGGCGCACTTCGCCTGGCGTCAGCGCGGCGCCCGCTACCGGCTGCTGCTCGAGGCCACGCTCGGCCTGCGCTTCGACGCGGTGGCGGGCGCCGCGCAGCTCGTGGTCGAGGACACGCTCGTGCGCTGGGCGCGCCTCATGCACACCCGGTACGGCGGCCAGCGCCTCGCGCTGGGCGGGGGCGTGTTCATGAACGTGAAGGCCAACATGCTGCTGGCCGGCGAGGACTGGGTGCGCGATCTGTTCGTGTTCCCGTCCTGCGGCGACGAGTCCAATGCGATCGGCGCAGCCTACCTCGGCTACCTGGCGCTGTGCGAGCGGGGCGGCGTGCCGGCCAAGCCGGTGCCGTTCGGGCCGGCCTATCTGGGGCCGTCCATCGACGACGCGGAGGTCGAGGCGCTGATCCGCGCGCGCGATCTCGGCGCCCGTCACCGCGTGAGCGAGCCCGCGCGGATGGAGGAGCGCATCGCCGAGCTGCTCGTCGGCGACGGCGTGGTGGCCCGCTGCGCCGGCCGCATGGAGTTCGGCGCCCGCGCGCTCGGCAACCGCTCGATCCTGGCCAATCCCGCCGACCACCGCGTCGTGGGGCTGATCAACCGCATGATCAAGAACCGCGACTTCTGGATGCCGTTCGCGCCGAGCGTGCTGCGCGAGCGCGAGGCCGACTACGTGGTCAATCCCAAGGGGCTGGCGTCGCCGTACATGATGCTGGCGTTCCCGACCAACCCCAAGCGGCGCGACGAGATCGCCGCCGCCGTGCACCCCCACGACGGCACCGCGCGCGCCCATCTCGTGGACGAGGCGTGGAACCCCGGCTATCACCGGGTCATCCGCGAGTTCGAGGCCCGCACCGGGATCGGCGCCGTGCTGAACACGTCCTTCAACCTGCACGGCGAGCCGCTGGTGGGCTCGCCGGCCGACGCCGTGGACACCTTCGAGCGCTCGGGTCTGCCGCACCTGGCGCTCGGCCGGTTCCTGCTCTCCAAGAAGTAGTCCCTTCGCCGCCCGGCCGGCGGCCGCATAGCCGCTGAGTGAGGCGCGTTGATGGGATTGGTCAGTCTTCATCCGCCCGTGGCCGATTTGTCATGCCAGCCTGCGCCGCTCTGTTTGGCAAATGCCGGCTAAAGGTCCGTCAATCCTCGGCGCCCGACGACTGCAGGCGTGGCACCCCGGTTGCTCTACTCCTGGCTCGCCGGGACGCCTGCGGCAGCGGAAGCGGGCTTCCCTGGGGGGCACCTATGAGGATCTTCAAGCGAGCCGTCTGGCTCTTGCTGCCGACGGTGGTGATGGCAACAACGCTGGCGCTCACCGCGTCGTCGGAGGAAGTGCCGGCCGGGCGCGTGAGCGCGCTGCACGGCACCGCGAAAGTCACGCGCGCTTCGCTCAGCGCGCCGAAGCCGCTCAGCTTCAGCGACACGATCTACCTGCACGACGAGGTCACGACGGGTGACTCCTCGCTGGCCCGGATCCTCCTGGGCGGCAAGGCGCTGCTGACCGTGCGCGAGCGCTCCACCGTGCGTATCAACCAGGTGCCCGGCGTGGCGACCGTGTTCGTGGGCTCCGGCCACACGCACATCAACGTGCTGCGCGAGCGGATGCAGCCGGGCGACGTCGTCGAGATCCGCACGCCGAACGCGACGGCCGCCATCCGCGGCACGATCGTCGTCACCGACGTGGAGCAGGTGGGCAGCGACACGCGCTCGACGATCACCGTGCTGCGCGGCCACATCGACGTCACGCGGCTGGACGGCGCGGGCCAGCCGATCGGCCCGGTCGTGGCGGTGACCGCCATGCAGCAGGTGATCACTGTCGGCGCGCAGCTGTCGACCCCGCAGCCGATCTCACAGCGGGCGGCCGAGCAGATGGCGCACGGCTTCAAGGCCAATCTCCGGACGCCGCCCTCGCCGGGCGCCGCGCTGGTGCCCTCGCAGGTCGATCAGGCGCTGCAGCAGCTGACGGCGTCGACCGGTGGTGACGGCAAGGTCTCGTCGGGCGACTCCGGCAACGGCAAGAGCGGCAGCGGCAACAGCGGCAATGGCAACAACGGCAACGGCGGCAATGGCAATAGCGGCAACGGCGGTGCGGCCGGCGGCGGCAGTGGCAATGGTGGCAACGCGAGCGGTGCCGCGAGTGTCAGCGTCGGCAGTGGCAGCAGCACTGGCGGTGGCAGCGGCAACGCGGGTGGTGGTGGCGGCAGCGTCGGTGGCGGTGGCGGCCTGACGGGCGCCAGCGGCCTCGGTGGTGGCAATTCGGGCGGTAACGGCGGCGGCAATGGCAACGGCGGCGGTAACGGCGGCGGCGTCGGCGGCGGGCTCGTCGGCGGCGGTGGCTTCGGCGGCGGCGATGGCGGCCGCGGCAACGGCGGCGGCTTCGGCGGTGGCGACAGTGGCCGTGGCCACGGCGGCGGGTTCCTGGCCGGCGGCGGTGGTGGTATCGGCGGCGGCCTCGGCGGTGGCGGTGGGATCGGCGCCGGCGGCGGTGGTGGTAACGGTGGCGGGCTCGGTGGCGGCGGTGGGATCGGCGCCGGCGGTGGTGGT
>DASSLH010000222.1:0-12483 GCA_035689625.1 Candidatus Methylomirabilota bacterium
CGCCGTCGGTGTGCGGGTAGTCGGAGGCCCACATCAGCGTCTCGGCGCCCATCTCGTCGATCAGCCGCGTGCCGATGCGGTCGAACTGGAACGTCGCCTTGCACTGCCGCCGCCAGTAGTCGCTGGGCCTCATCTTCAGGCCGAGGTCGCGGAAGCGGTCCTCCCACTCGAAGTCCATGCGGTCGAGCGCATAGGGGATCCAGCCGATGCCGCTCTCGCCGAACGAGATCTTCAAGTTCGGATGGCGCTCCAGCACGGCGGCGCCGATGACAGCGGCCAGGATGTTCACCAGGTTCATCTGGAACGCCGACACGCCCTGGAACAGCGCGGCGCGGCGGGCCAGCGGTGTCGGCGCCTTCTCGCGCACGCTGGCGGGCACGCTGGGAAATGTGTGGAAGTGCAGCGGCAGGCCCACCTCGTCCACGGCCTGCCAGAGCGGCTCCCAGATCGGATGCCACATGGGTTCCATGTCCCACGAGCACGACAGCTCGAGCCCGCGCAGGCCGAGCTTGGCCACGCGGTGGATCTCCTGCACGGCGGCGTCGATGTCGCCGTAGGGCAGGCAGGCCAGGCCGATCTGCCGGTCGGGATAGTGGTGGCAGAAGTCGGCGAGCCAGTCGTTGTAGATGCGGAACATCTCGCGCGCGGCCTCGTGGTCGTTCAGCCGGGTGGCGGCGCCGAGGATGCCGAAGATCACCTCGGCGTCCACGCCGTCGCGCTCCATGTCCTTGAGCCGCAGGTGCGGGTCGGTCGGCCGCCGGATGCCCTTCTTGCCGTCGGTGTAGAGGCCGGTCTCCGCCATCCGGTCCACGCGGTAGTTCTGGCCGGGGACGAGCTTCTGCCCCGAGGGGCCGACGCCGCCGACGAGGCCGAACGACGTCCCGTTCTTGCACGTCCACTGCGGGCCGTCGGGCCCCTCGACGACGTACGGCATGCGCTCACGCATGGCTGCCGACGCGTTGGCCGTGAACAGGTCGGGCGGGATCCACGGCATGTCGATGTGGCAGTCGGCGGAGATGCGGCGGTAGTTCATGGGCTCACAGTCCTCCCGTCACGTCGATGGTGACGCCGGTGACGTAGTCGGCGTCGCCGGAGGCGAGAAAGCAGATGACGCGCGCCTGGTCCACGGGCTCGGGCACGCGGCGCAGCGGGATGCGCTCGAGCTCGCGCGCCTTGTCCTCGGCCGACATCTTCTCCCAGCGCGGTCGCAGGCGCGGGCTCAGCGTCATGCTGGGGGCGATCGCGTTGACGGTGACGCCGTACGGGCCGAGCTCCAGCGACAGCTTGCGGGTCAGCGCGATGATGCCGCCCTTGGCCGTCGCGTAGGCGCTGCTGCTGGTCGCGCTCTTGCCGCGACCGGCGATCGACGAGATGTTGACGATCTTGCCGGCGCGCTGGCGCTTCATCACCGGCACCACCGCCTGCGTGAACAGGAACGTGCCGGTGAGGTTGAAGTGCAGCAGGTCCTGCCACTCGCGCAGCGTCAGCTCGTCCACGGGCGCCGCCGGCCGGCCGATGATCGTGCTGCCGCCGATGGCGTTGACGAGGATGTCGATGCGGCCGTGGGCCTCGACCGCGCGCCGCACGACCTCGGCCACCTGGGTGGCGTCGAGGCCGTCGGCCGGCAGCGCCTCGGCGGCGCCGCCGGCGGCGCGGATGACGCCCACGACCGACTCCAGCGCGGCCTTGTCCAGGTCCACCGCCACGACGGTGCCGCCCTCGCGGCCGATGATCTCGGCGGCGGCGCGGCCGATGCCGCTGCCGGCCGCCGTGATCAGCGCGACCTTGCCGGTGAATCGCATCGCCGGCTCAGGACCGGTACGAGGGATCTTTGCGCTCGAGCCGGCGCAGCAGGCCCGGCCACACCAGCCGGCCCTGGCCGCCCCGCCGCCGCTGCTCGGCCGTGGCCGCCGCGTAGCCGCGGTCGATGACGGACTTGTCGATCGGGATCAGCTCGCCGCCGCCAGACTGCGCGCGCACCTGGATGGCGCACGAGGTCTCCAGGTAGTACATGCGCACGAAGGCGTCGGCGACCGTCTCGCCCACCGTCAGCAGCCCGTGGTTGCGCAGGATCAGCGAGCCGTGCTCGCCGAGGTCGGCCACCAGGCGCGGCTTCTCGTCGTCGTGCAGCGCCGGCCCCTCGAAGTCGTGGTAGCCCAGGCTCGTGAGCACGAACAGCGAGTGCTGGGAGAGCGGCAGCAGGCCCTCGCGCTGGGCGGCGACGGCCACGCCGTTGAGCGTGTGGGTGTGCAGCACGCAGCGGGCGTCGTGACGGGCGGCGTGGATCGCGCTGTGGATGACGAAGCCGGCGGCGTTGACCGGGAACGGCGAGTCCGCCACCTTGTCGCCGTTCAGATCGATCTTCACGAGGCTCGAGGCCGTGATCTCGTCGAAGAACACGCCGTACGGGTTGATCAGGAACTGGTCCTCGGTGCCCGGCACGCGGGCGGAGATGTGGGTGAAGACCAGGTCCTCTCAGCCGAACAAGGCCACCAGCCGGTAGGCGGCGGCCAGGTCCACGCGAACGGCCCACTCCTCGGGCGCGACCTTGCCCTGCAGCGACGGGATCTCGAGCGCGGTCGGCGTCATGACGTTCCTTCCTCTAGATGTGGTAGAGCGCGGCCACGTTGTCGCAGGTGATCTTGCGGCGCACGCGCTCGGGCAGCTGCCCGAGGTGCTTGTTGAGGTGACCGCGCGAGTCCGGCCATACACAATCCGGGTGCGGGTAATCGGCGCCCCAGATGATGTTGTCCTCGCCGATCAGCGGGATGATCGGCTCCAGGAACTGGTCCTGCTGGTAGGTGACGTAGCCCTGCCGGCGGAAGTAGTCGCTGGGTTTGAGTTTGAAGCCAAGCGCACGAGCACGATCCTCGTATTCAGTATCGAGCCGGTCGAACACATAGGGCAGCCAGGTCACGCCGGACTCGCCCAGCACGAACTTCATGTTCGGGTACTTCTCGGGCGCGCCGGACGCGATGACCGAGACCAGCACCTCCATGGTGTCCAGCTGGAAGAGCGCCGAGCGCACCAGGCGCCACTGCACGGCGTACTTCGCCTCGTCGGCCGGCGTGTTGGGCTGGCGAACGTTCTTGAATCCGGTCGAGTGGAAGGAAATCGGGAAGTCGCACTCGGCGGCCGCCTCCCACATCACGTGCCATTGGGGCTGGTAGAGCGGGATGGACATGCGCTTGAAGGCGAGGTCGCCGCCCTTGAGCCCCAGCTTCGCGCAGCGCCGCACCTCGGCCGCCGCGGCCTCGGGATCGGTGTTGGGGATGATCGCCAGCGGGAAGATGCGGGCGGGGTCGGAGCGCCGTGCGAAGTCGGCGGCCCAGTCGTTGTAGATGGCATTGGCCCACGTCCGCATCTCGGCCTTGTCGATGAGGTCGTTGATCATCAGGCAGCCGTAGACGACCTCGGCGTCCAGGCCGTCGCGGTCGAGGTCGGCCAGGCGCAGCTGGGGCGTGGTCGGCCGCGGCCGGGCGCCGGGCCGGTAGTCCCACTCGAAGCCCGACTGCTTCATCTCGTCGATGTGGCCGAACATCCCCGGCGTGTACTTGAGGAAGCCCGGACCGACCCCGTTCCACATGCCCTTGTCCTGGGCGTCCACGAACCAGTGGCAACCGTCCTCGAGTTCCTCCACGCGCGGCACCAGCAGCTTCCACCTGGCGGGCGCCTGCGAGGACCACAGATCGGGCGGGCAGTAGGTGAGATCGATGTGGTTATCGCCGGAGATCAGCCGCTCCCTCATTAGCGCGCTCCTTGGCGACGGCGGTCGTGGCGGGAATGGTAACACGGTGTACCCTAGGGCACCGTGCCGGTGCCCGTCGGTCTCAACGTCTGGTCGCGCCTGGTCGAGCACACGTTTCCCTACCTCGATCGCACGGCGGCGCCGTTCGACTCGCTGTGGATGCCCGACCACGTGCAGTACGACGGTCACAAGGTCGCCGAGGGCTGGACGCTGCTGACGTGGGCGCTGGCCCGCTATGCCGACAAGCTGGTGGGCCACGAGGTGCTCTGCAACAGCTTTCGCAATCCGGCCCACACCGCCAAGATGGCGGCGACCGCCCAGGCGCTCTCGAGCGGGCGCCTGGTGCTCGGCATCGGCGCCGGCTGGAACGCCGAGGAGTACCGCGCCTACGGCTGGCCGTTCCCGCCGACCCCCGTGCGCATCGCCCAGCTGGCCGAGGCGATCCAGCTCATCCGGCGCATGTGGACGGAGTCGCCGGCGACCTGGCGCGGCGAGCACTACGCGATCGAGGGCGCCGTCTGCGAGCCGCGCCCGCGGCCGGCGCCGCCGGTGATGGTCGGCGGCCACGGCGAGAGATACCTGCTGCGCGTCGTGGCCCAGCACGCCGACTGGTGGAACTACAGCTTCCGCGACCTGGCGACCTACGCGAAGAAGCAGGAGGCGCTCAAGGCCCACTGCCGCGCCGTCGGCCGCGACTACGACGAGATCGTGCAGGTCGTGCGCGTGGGGCTGCTGATCGCCGAGAGCGAGCGCGAGCTCGAGCGGGTCAAGGCGCGCCCCGACACGCGCCCGCTCGCCGACATCCACGTGATCGGCACGCCCGCCCAGGTGACCGAGACGATGCTGGCGATCGTGCGCCAGGGCGCGCGGCGCTTCACGGTGAACTTCGCCGACGTGCCGCGCGCCGAGGGCACGTGGTTGTTCGCGTCGACGGTCTTGCCGCAGCTGGCGGGCTAGGAGGAGAGCATGGCGCTGAGCGTGCCGGACGACTGGGGACTCGGGGGCAAGGTGGCGATCGTGACCGGCGGCGGTGCGGCCGGCGACGGCATCGGCAACGGCCGCGCCGCGGCGATGTTGCTGGCCAAGGCCGGCGCCCGGGGGGTGGTGGTGGACCGCGACAAGGCGCTGGCGAGCCGCACGGCCGAGATGATCCGCGAGGTCAAGGGCGAGGCGGTCGCCGTCGAGGCCGACGTCACCCAGGCGCGCGACTGCGCGGCGATGGTGCAGGCCGCGCTCGACACCTGGGGGCGGCTGGACCTGCTCGACAACAACGTGGGCATCGGCAGCCGCGGCAGCGTCGTGGACGAGCCGGAGGAGACCTGGCGCCGCGTGATGCAGGTCAACGTGGACTCCATGTTCCTGGCCGCCAAGCACGCGATCCCCGCCATGCGGCGCGCCGGCGGCGGCGCCATCGTCAACGTCTCGTCGATCTCCGCGCTGCGCCCGCGCGGGCTCACGACGTACTCGGTCTCCAAGGGGGCGGTGATCGCGCTCACGCAGGCGATGGCGGTGGACCACGGTCGCGAGGGCATCCGCGTGAACTGCGTGGCGCCGGGGCCCGTCTACACGCCGATGGTCTACGGGCGCGGCATGTCGGAAGCCGCGCGCGAGCGACGCCGCAACGCCTCGCTGCTGAAGGTCGAGGGCACCGGCTGGGACATCGGCCACGCCGTGCGCTTCCTGCTCTCCGACTACGCGCGCTACATCACCGGCCACGTGCTCGTGGTGGACGGCGGCACCACGGTCACGGCACCCGAGCGCGACAGCCAGTAGGCGCGGCGGTCGCGTGCCACGGTGTCTCCGGCGTGCCAGGCGACCGCCGTGATTCGTCAGCCGCCCGCCGCGGAAGTGCCCGCCACCGCACGTCCCCCGGCGTGGCATCCGTCGTGCTGCTGAGCCTCGCCATGGCGCGACGCGGCGGCAGCCTGGCTGTCGTAGTGTTGTCCGCCTTCCTCTCCTTCGGTGGCTGCGCGACCAAGATCCGCGAAATTCCCCGCCAGCCGCTCGCCCGCCAGCCGGCCCCGCTCGTCGAGCGTGATCACCAGGAGTGCGAGCGCGCGATCTCCGGCCAGCTCAAGGGCGTGTGGTTTCCGGCGGAGATCGAGTTCGCCGGCTGCATGATCGCGCGCAACTACCAGGTCTACGTCCAGGTGCTCGACGCCTCGGTCGAGGTCAAGAAGGCCTCGCTCCGCACCACGCTGCCGCCGGCGCGCATCGTGAGCGACCTGGTGACGTGCGAGCGCGCCGCCTCCCGCAACGTCACGCTCGCCGAGAAGCTCTCGCGGCCGGCCGTGAGCGTCGCCGGCGTGTTCTTCTGGCCGGTGACCGTCGGCAGCATGGTGGCCTCGGCCACCGTCGCGGTGAACCGCCAGCGCGACTACGCCGACTGCATGACGCCGCTGGGCTACGTGGTCGTGCCGTGGGACGGCGACGGCCGGCCGCGCGCCGCCACCGCCGAGACCGACCGCCCCGCACCCTGAGGCGCTGTTGCTCGCCGCCGGCCACCGGTAGAGTAGGAGGTCCGATGGCCGAGCCCGGCGGCGAGCCCCAGAACGTCTACGACGACCCCGCGTTCTTCGCGGGCTACTCCACGCTCGAGCGCTTCGGCGCCGGCTGGAAGCGCGCCGTCGAGCACGCCGACCTCCTCGCGCTGCTGCCGACGATGGAGGGCCGGCGCGTGCTGGACCTCGGCTGCGGCGCCGGGCAGCTCGCGCATCACCTCGCCGAGGCGGGCGCCGCCGAGGTGCTCGCGGTGGACGTCTCCGACCGCATGCTGGCGCTGGCCCGCGCCGAGTGGGCGCATCCGCGCGTGACCCACCAGCGGGCGGCGATCGAGGCCGTCGACTTTCCGCCGGCGCGCTTCGACGTCGTCGTGAGCTCGCTGGCGCTGCACTACGTCGCCGACTACGCCGGCCTCGTCCGGCGCGTCGCCGGCTGGCTGACGGCCGGCGGCGCGCTGGTCTACTCGATCGAGCACCCGATCTACACGGCGCGGCTGCCGCACCACGGCTGGGTGACGGACCCCGCCGGCGCCCGCACGGGCTGGAGCCTCGATCGCTACGCCGACGAGGGCGCGCGCGAGGAAGCGTGGTTCGTGCCGGGCGTGCGCAAGGTGCACCGCACGCTGGCCACGCTGGTCAACGGCGTGCTCGAGGCCGGGCTCGTGCTCGAGCGCCTGGTGGAGCCGGTGCCCGACGAGGGCTGGCTGCGCGAGCATCCCGCCGGCCAGGACGAGCGGCGGCGCCCGGTGTTCCTGCTGCTGCGCGCGCGGAAGCCCTAGCGCCTCAGCCGCCGAGCCGGCGGGCGGCGAGGTCGGCGCCCTCGCGCAGCGCGGCCAGCTTGGCCCACACCACACTCGGCGCGCACATCTCCGAGCCGGCGAACGTGCCGAAGCCGCAGTCGGTGGAGGCGACGACGCGCGTGCGGTCGCCGACGGCGTCCACGGCCTGCGCGATGCGGTCGGCGACGACCTCGGGGTGCTCGACGTAGTTGGTGGTCGTGTCGATCACGCCCGGCAGGAGCAGCCAGGCGTCCGGCAGCCGCAGCCGCTTGAGCACCCGGTGCTCGTGCTGGTGGCGGGGGTTGGCCAGCGGCATCGAGAGCGCGCCGACGCGCGCCTGCGTGACGATCGGCAGGATCGCTTCGAGGGCGACGTCGTGCACGTGGGGCCCGTCGTAATTGCCCCAGCACAGGTGCAGCCGCACGGCCGCGGGCGGGATGCCGGCGATCGCCTCGTTGATCGCCGCCACGTGCAGCTCGACGGCGGCCAGGAAGCGCGCGAGCGGCTCGTGCTGGAAGAAGCGCGCGCGCTCCATCGCGAGGTCGGGGCAGTCCAGCTGCAGCAGCAGGCCGCGCCGGTGGATCAGCTCGTACTCCTTGCGCATCTCGCGAGCCAGCGCCATCACGTAGCGCTCGTGCGAGTCGTAGTGGGCGTTGAGCAGAATCGTGGCGATGGTGCCCGGCGAGACCGCGGTCATGAAGCGCTCGGTGAACGGCGCCGACGCGCTGGCGGCCAGGAACACGTCGCACTCGCGGGCGGCCTCGGCGAGGTCCTCGTAGCGCACCTCGCCGACGGCCTGCGGCGCGTTGCCGATGCGGGCGGCGTCGCGCCGGCGATGGGCCAGCATCTCCGCGTAGTCGGGGAACTCGACCAGGTCGCGCGACAGCGCCCGCCGGCTCTCGCCGCCGAAGCCGCGCATGCGGCGGGCGACGTACGTCGAGAATCCCGCCCGCGGCTGCTCGCCGTCGTTGGCGACGTCGATGCCGGCCCGCTGCTGCCCGGCCACGACGGCGCGCACGGCCGCCTCGCTCTCGCGGGCCAGCGCCTCGTCGTCGATCTCCTCGCCGCGGTCCTGCCGCACGAGCAGCTCGCGCAGCGCCGCCGGCCGCGGGATGCTGCCGACGTGGGTCGTGAGGATGCGCCCGTCGCTGCGGCGCACGTCAGCGGACCTGGCCGGCCTGGCGCGGCAGGAACAGCGTGATCTCGGGGAAGACGATCAGCAGCGCGAGCCCCACGACCAGCGCCAGCAGGTAGGGCCAGTAGGCGCGGAAGTGGCGGCCGACCGAGATGTCGGCGAAGCGCAGCGCCATGAGCAGGCCGACGCCGATCGGCGGCAGGAACAGGCCGATGCCGACGGCGGCAGTCAGCACGATGTTGAAGTGGATCGGGTGGATGCCGATCTTCCTGGCCACCGGGAAGACGACCGGGACCAGCACGACGGCCGCCGGCAGCCCCTCCAGCACCATGCCGAACATGATCACGATGAGGCAGATGGCGGCCAGGAACAGCGAGGGCGTGGCCTCCAGCGGCTGCAGCAGCTCGCCCAGCCGGGCCGGCACGCCGAGCATGCCCATCAGGAACTGGTAGACGCTGGCCACGGCGAGCAGGAACACGACGGCCGCCGTCAGCAGGGCGCTCTCGTGGACCAGCCTCAGCATCTCGCGCACGGAGACGTTGCGGTAGTAGAGCAGGGCGGCGCCGATCGCGTAGAAGGCGACCAGCGCGCCGGCCTCGGTCGCGGTGAAGACGCCGAAGAAGAAGCCGAGCACGATGAGGATCGGCACCACCATCGGCACCAGCGAGGCCTTGCCGGCGGTGACGAACTCCGCGCGGGTCGGCCGCCGGTCCTTGGGCCAGTGCAGGCGATGGGCCTGCAGCAAGATGACGGCGATGAGGCAGGCGGCGGTGACCGCGGCCGGGATGAACCCGCCGAGGAAGATGCCGACCACCGAGGTGTCGGTGACCTGCCCCAGCACGATCATGAAGATGGCCGGCGGCACCAGGATGCCCATGGCGGTGGCCGAGGCGACGAGCGAGGCGGCGTGCTCGCGGGCGTAGCCGGCCCGCAGCATCGGCGGCGTCAGCATGGCGCCGATGGCGGAGACGTCGGCGATCGTCGAGCCCGAGATGCCGGAGAAGAAGTACTCGGCGAGCACGACGGAGATGCCGAGGCCGCCGCGCACCCAGCCGACCAGCGCCCGGGCCAGGTCCACCAGCGCGTACGACATCCCGCAGCGTTCCATCAGGCTGCCGGCGAACACGAACGTCGGGATCGCCAGCAGCACCCAGGACTGCGAGCCCGCCACCAGGCTCGAGGGCAGCTTCTGCAGCGAGAAGTCGCCGACGACGAGGCCGGCGAAGCCGGCCAGCCCGAGCGCGAACACGATCGGCAGCGAGAGCAGCGTGAGCACGAGGAACGTGAGGCCGACGGCGCCGAAGAGCATCAGCCCTGCACCGGCAGGGACGGCGACCGGCCGCGCCAGACGTCCACCAGCGCGGCGAGGCTGTAGAGCACGATCAGCACGCCGCCCACGACCGACGACAGGTAGAGCGTGCGGAGGTTCAGGTCGAGCGCCGGCGAGTAGGACTGGCTGTTGAGCTCGCTGACCTGCCAGCCGTAGATCGCCAGCAGCACGCCGAAGCCGGTCAGCAGCACGTAGTGGCCGAGCGAGATGGCGCGGGCCAGGCCCGGCGGAAAGCGCTCGGTGAGGATGTGCACGGCGAAGTGGGTGCCCCGGCGGATGCCGATGGCGGCGCCGATGAAGGTCAGCCACGCCAGCGAGTACTCGCCGACCTCCTCCACCCAGAAGAAGCGCACGGAGGGCAGGTCGAACGTCGCCGAGATCCAGGTCATGACGTAGCGCAGGAAGACGCCGACCAGCATGTCCGTCATGGCGACCAGCATCAGGACGGTGACGGCGACGTGCGGCAGCCACCGGAGCGCGCGCAGGACCATCGGGCCGACGCTCAGAACACGAACGGCGTCGGCAGCGGCGGCTTGCCGAACGGCCGCCCGCCCCGGACCGTGAGCCAGGGCACCAGCTTCTGCTTGCCGGTGCGCTTGTTGTTGCGCGTGTCCACGAACTCCGCCGGCCCGTCCACCACGTCCATGATGGTGACGTCGGCCGGCGCGCCGACCGCCAGCGTGCCCAGACCCGGCACGCGCCCGATGACCTTGGCCGGCTCCACCGTCGTGCGCTGCACGACCTCGTCCAGCGACAGGCCAAGCGCGAGGAACTTCGACATCACCCACGGCAGCGTGGGATAGCCGGGCGTGTTGATGCTGACCGAGTGGATGTCGCTGGAGATCGTGTCGGGCGGCATGCCCTGCTGCATGGCCGGCTCGGCGACGGTGAAGTCGAAGCTGCCGCCACCGTGGCCGACGTCGATGATCACGCCGCGCTGCTTGGCCGCGCGCGCGGCCGGCAGCAGCTGGCCGTTCTGCACGGTGTTGTTGCCGGCGCCGCTGTAGGCGTGGGTGAGGATGTCCCCGGGGCGGAGCAGGTTCAGCAGGTCGCTCAGGTTGCCGGGGGCCGCCCCGATGTGGCACATGACGCGCGCGCCCTTGCCGGCCAGCTCGGCGGCGCGGATTGCGCGCCGTAGCGGCTCCAGCCCGTTCTGGCCCACGACGTTGTCGGTGATGCGCACCTTGACGCCGAGCACGAGGTCGGGGTTCTCGGCCACGACCTTCGCGCAGCCGTCGACGTTGGCGTAGTCGATGTTGAGCATCTCGCCGGGCGCCAGCCCGCCGGCCAGGCCGATGGAGGCGATGTGCACGAAGGCAAACAAACGTGTGCGCGACTGCGCGACGGCGAGATGGCGGAAGACGCCCCAGGTGTGCCAGCCGGCGTCGCCGGCCGACACCGCGGTCGTGGTCCCGGTGATTGGCACCAGCTCGTCGGCGACGAGGCCCAGGCCCAGGTGGGGGCAGAGGTGCGTGTACAGATCGACGAGGCCGGGGGTGACGAGGCGGCCGCCGGCGTCGATGCGCTGCACGGCGTGGTCGGCCGGGATACCTGCCGCGACGGCGGCGATCTGGCCGAACTTGATGCCGATGTCACGCCGGCCGCGCAGGCGCTGCGAGGGGTCGAGCACGTCGCCGTTGGCGATCACGAGCTCGTACTTGAGCGCGGGATCGGCCGGATCGAAGCCGCGGGGCGCCGGCGCGCCAGTGGCCTGGGCCACCAGCACCGGTGTCTGCGCGGACGGGGGCGCGGCGAGGGCGCTGCCGGCGGCCGCCGCGCCGCCGCTGACGAGGAAATCGCGACGGGACAGGTCCATGATGGTCCTCTCAGTGCGCGTGGGCGCGCGTGACGAGATCGAGGAAGGCGCCGGTCTCGCTGTTGAGGAAGTCCACGTCGGCGGGGAAGATGCCGCCGGCGGAGGCGTGGCCGGTGATCGTCCGCGGGGTGATCGTGACGTAGCGCACGTCGCGGATGTAGCGCGAAGCCTCCAGCGGTTCCCACTCGGGATTCAGCAGGTCCTTCTGGCCGGCCAGGATCAGCGTCTTGGCCTTGATCGCGCGCAGCGCCTTGACGTAGTCGCCGTTCATGCCCGGCGTGGTCCCGACGTCGTGAGCGTCGTAGGCCCACGTCTGGTAGATCCAGTCGTTGGCGTCGAACAGCGGGATCTGCGCGTCCTCTTGCGCCTTGAGCCACGGCAGCACGTCGAGCGGGTGCTCCGGGAACTGGTCGCGGTACATGTCGGGCGTGCGGGCGGCCAGGAAGCCCAGGATGTCGCGCCAGAGGCGGACGCCGTTGACGGGCGGCGCCGTGTAGTTGCCGCCGTTCCAGGCGGGGTCGAGCATGATCGCCTTGCGGCTGGCGTCGAGCACCACGACGGTCCAGGCCGGCGTCCGCGCCAGCGGCACCATGGCCACCAGGCTGTCCATGAAGTCGGGGTGGCTCACGCCCCACTGCAGCGTCTGCATCCCACCCATCGAGGGCCCGACCACCGCCACGACGTGGCTGATGCCGAGGTGCTCCAGCAGCTTGCGCTGCGACGTCACCATGTCGCGGATGAGGAACCGGGGAAACGCCATCCGCGGCTGGGCCTGGCTGTTGGACGGCGAGCTCGTCAGCCCGTTGCCGATGGCGTCGGTGGCGACGATGAAGTACTTCCGCGGATCGAGCGCCTTGCCGGGACCGATAAGGAAGTCCAGGCGATGGTGATTGCCACTGATGGCGGTGACCATGAGGATCGCGTTGGACTTTTGCGCGTTCAGCGTGCCGTGCGTCACGTAGGAGATCGTGAAGTCCTTGATCGTCTCCCCGCTCTCCAGCGCGAGGTCGCCGATGCGGTACTGCTGGTGCGGCGGCTGGTTCGGGCCGTGCGCCCGCACGGTGGCGGGCGACGACAGCAGCGCGGCGGCGAGGACGGCGGCGGCGACGACTCTCGACATGCCGGTCTCCTTTGGCGGGCAGCGTCGACGGCGGACGGGATTCTAGCAGACCGG
>DASSLH010000223.1:0-7214 GCA_035689625.1 Candidatus Methylomirabilota bacterium
GCCGAGGCGATGTGGAAGGGCAAGCCCGTCGTGGGCGGCTTCGCCGGCGGCCTGCCCCAGCAGATCGTCTACGACGTCACCGGCTACACCGTGCACTCGGTGGAGGGCGCCGCCTTCCGCCTGCGGCACCTGCTCAACAACCCCGAGCTCATCGCCCGCATGGGCGCTGCCGGCCGCGAGCACGTGCGCCGCTCGTTCCTGATCACGCGGCACCTGACGGACTACATGGCGCTGCTCATCCACCTCACCCGCTGACGCGATGGCGGCGCGTTCCGAGCCCGCGGCCGAGGCGGTGCGCGCCGACGTCGATCGGCTGGCGCCGGTCGACCTGGCCATCGGCCTGCTGACGTACAACAACGCCGAGACGCTGCCCGGCGTCCTCGACGCCGTCACCGCCGGCCTCGGCCGCTACCTGCCCGCCACCCGCGCCGCGCTCGTCGCCGCCGACGCCGGCTCCTCCGACGCCACCCGCGACCGCATCGCCGGGACGGCGCTGCCGTCCATCGTCGTCGAGCACCAGGCGCCGGCCGGCGAGCGCGTGACCGTGCCGTTCCACGGCGTGCCGGGGCGCGGCGCCGCCCTGCACACCCTGTTCGAGGTCGCCCGCCGGGCGCAGGCGAAGGCGCTGGTGATCCTGGAGGCCGACGCCGTGTCGGTCACGCCCGAGTGGATCGAGCGGCTCGCCGCGCCGGTGCTGGACGGCAAGGCGGACTTCGTGGCGCCCGCCTACGCGCGCCACCGCTGGGAGGGCACCATCTCGCGGCTGCTGCTGAGCCCCCTGGTACGCGCGCTCTACGGCCGCCGGCTGCAGCAGCCGTTCGGCGGCCAGCAGGCGCTGTCGGCGCGCCTCGTCGATCACCTGCTCATCCATCCCAAGTGGTCGTGGTCCGGGCCGGACGTCAGCGACCTGTGGATCACCGGCACCGCCATCGCCGACGGCTTCGCGGTGTGGGAGGCGTGGCTCGGGCGCTACCTCGTGCGCTCGGGCACGCGCACCGGCGACCTGCCCGCGATGATCGCGCAGACGCTCGGCGCGGCCTTCACGGTGATGGAGCGCCACACCGACCTCTGGCTGGAGGTTCGCGGCAGCGAGCCGCTGCCGGCAGTGGGCGAGCCGGCCGCGCTCGGCGCCGAGCCCATGCGCGTGGACGTGGACGGCATGCTGGAGGCCTTTCGCCTCGGCGTGCGCGACCTGACGTCCATCTGGGAGCTGATCCTGGCGCCGGACACGCTGGCCGAGGTGCTCACGCTCGACAGCGGGGACCGCATGCGATTTCCCGACGACCTCTGGGCCCGCGTGGTCTACGACTTCGCGCTGGGCCACCACTACTCGGTCGTGCACCGCGATCACCTGCTGCGCTCGCTGACGCCGCTCTACCTGGGGCGCACGGCCGCGTTCGTGCTCGCCACCCGCGTGCTGACCGCCGCCGCCAGCCAGGCCCAGCTGGACCTGGTGGGGGCGGCGTTCGAGCGACAGAAACCCTATCTCGTGGAACACTGGCGATAACCATGGCCAAGCCCCGTGCGCCCCGCGACGCCAGTCCTCGCCGTCCCCGCCCCCCCGCCGGCCACGGCGAGGCCGTCCCGCCCGGGCTGCCCCCGGCGGCGGCCCTCGACGCCAAGCAGCTGCGCCGCACCGTCGTCATCGAGAGCATCGCGCCCGCCGTGGACGGCGGCCGCTACCCGATCAAGCGCGAGGTCGGCGACACGCTGGAGGTGACCGCCGACATCTTCCAGGAGGGCCACGAGACGCTGGTGGCGTTCCTCAAGTACCGGCGGCTGGGCGAGGCGACGTGGCGCGAGAGCCCGATGCGCTTCGTGGACAACGACCGGTGGGCCGGCAGCATCCCGCTCGCGGCCAACGCGCGCTACGCCTACACGATCGAGGCGCTCGCCGATCCCTTCCGCTCCTGGCTGGCCGACCTCGACAAGCGCCTGGCAGTCCAGCCGGACGTCGCTAGCGAGCTGCGCGAGGGCGTCGCGCTGGTGAAGGCCGCCGCCGAGCGCGCCGCCGGCGAGGAGGCGCGCGCGCTCACGCGCTGGGCCGGCCGCCTGGCCGACCGCGACCAGGCGGCGGCGGCCGCCGCCGCCCACGACGCGGCGCTGGGCGAGCTGATGGACCGCCATCTCGACCGCGCCGACGCGACGTGGGCCGAGCGGGAGTACGAGGTGGTGGTGGACCGCGAGCGCGCGCGCTTCGCGGCGTGGTACGAGTTCTTCCCGCGCTCCGGCGTGGCCGGCCGCCACGGCACCTTCCGCGACGCCGAGACCCAGCTGGAGCGCGCGGCCGCGATGGGCTTCGACGTCGTCTACCTGCCACCCATCCATCCGATCGGCCGCGCCCACCGGAAGGGACGCAACAATGCGCTGACCGCCCAGCCCGGCGAGCCCGGCAGCCCGTGGGCCATCGGCGGCTCCGAGGGCGGCCACGACGCCGTGCACCCCGAGCTCGGCACGCTGGACGACTTCGACCGCTTCGTCGCCCGCGCCCGCGGGCTCGGCCTGGACGTCGCGCTGGACTTCGCCATCCAGTGCTCGCCCGACCATCCCTGGGTGCGCGAGCATCCCGAGTGGTTCTTCCACCGGCCGGACGGCACGATCAAGTACGCCGAGAACCCGCCCAAGAAGTACCAGGACGTCTACCCGCTCAACTTCCACGGCGAGGACCCCGAGCCGCTGTGGCGGGAGATGAAGCGCATCGTCGAGTTCTGGACCGGCCACGGCGTGAATCACTTCCGCGTGGACAACCCGCACACCAAGCCGGTGCGGTTCTGGGAATGGCTGATCCGCGAGGTGCAGGCCGCGCATCCCGAGGTGGTCTTCCTGGCCGAGGCCTTCACGCGGCCCAAGATGATGAAGGCGCTGGCCAAGGCCGGCTTCACGCAGTCCTACACGTACTTCACCTGGCGCAACCACAAGGACGAGATGGCCGAGTACCTGACCGAGATCACCACGCCGCCGGTGGCCGAGTACTTCCGCGGCAACCTCTGGCCCAACACGCCCGACATCCTGCACGAGACGCTGCAGCGGGGCGGGCGGCCGGCGTTCAAGCTGCGGCTGGTGCTGGCCGCCACGCTGTCCTCGCTCTACGGCCTCTACTCCGGCTACGAGCTGGGCGAGAACACGCCGTTCGCGCCGGGCTCCGAGGAATACTTCGAGTCCGAGAAGTACGAGCTGAAGGCGCGCGACTGGAGCGCGCCCGGCAACCTGGTCGGCTTCATCACGCGCATCAACCGGCTCCGCCGCGAGCACCGCGCCCTGCAGCGGTATCGCAACCTGCGGTTCCACCCCAGCAGCGATCCGCACGTGCTGTGGTACAGCAAGAGCACGCCCGACAACGCCGACGTCGTCTTCGTCGCCGCCAACATGGACGTGCACGCCACCCGGGCCTCGGTCGTCGAGGTTCCCCTCCACGAGCTCGGCATCGCCCCCGACCATCCCTACCGGATGCACGAGCTGCTCAGCGACATCTCCTACGAATGGAAGGGACCGCGCGGCTTCGTCGACCTCGACCCCACGCGGGACCCCGCCCAGATCTTCGCCCTGCGCCGGTGAGTGACTGGTACAAGGACGCGGTCTTCTACGAGGTGCACGTCAAGGCGTTCTTCGACGCCGACGGCAACGGCGCCGGAGACTTCGCGGGGCTGACGGGCAAGCTCGACTACCTCAAGGAGCTGGGCGTCGACTGCCTGTGGATCCTGCCGATGTACCCCTCGCCGCTGAAGGACGACGGCTACGACATCGCCGACTTCTACGGCATCCACCCGGCGTACGGGACGGTGGAGGACTTCCAGAAGTTCCTCGACGCCGCCCACGAGCGCGGGCTGCGGGTCATCGCCGACCTCGTGATGAACCACACCTCGGACCAGCACCCGTGGTTCCAGGCCGCCCGCGCCGGCCCGACGTCGCCCCAGCACGACTACTACGTGTGGAGCGACACCGACCAGCGCTATCGCGACGCCCGCATCATCTTCACCGACACCGAGAAGTCGAACTGGGCGTGGGACCCGCTGGCCAAGCGCTACTACTGGCATCGCTTCTTCGGCCACCAGCCCGACCTCAACTACGACAACCCCGCGGTCAAGAGCGCGATGCTCGACGTCATGCGCTTCTGGCTCGACCGCGGCCTCGACGGGTTTCGCTGTGACGCCGTGCCGTACCTGATCGAGCGGGAGGGCACCAACGGCGAGAACCTGCCGGAGACGCACGCCGTCCTCAAGGAATTCCGGCGGGTCATCGACCGCGAGTACGGTGGCGACCGCGTGCTGCTGGCCGAGGCCAACCAGTGGCCGGAGGACGTGCGCCCCTACTTCGGCGACGGCGACGAGTTCCACATGGCGTTCCACTTCCCGCTCATGCCGCGCCTGTACATGGGCGTGCGCCGCGAGGACCGGCTGCCGATCACCGACATCTTCACGCACACGCCGCCGATCCCCCCGGCCTGCCAGTGGTGTCTGTTCCTGCGCAACCACGACGAGCTCACGCTCGAGATGGTGACCAGCGAGGAGCGGGACTACATGTACTACGCCTACGCCAGCGATCCCCAGACCAAGCTCAACCTCGGGATCCGCCGGCGGCTGGCGCCGCTGCTCGACAACGATCGCCGCCGCATCGAGCTGCTGAACTGCCTGCTGCTGACGCTGCCGGGCAGCCCGATCATCTACTACGGCGACGAGATCGGCATGGGCGACAACGTCCACCTCGGCGACCGCAACGGCGTCCGCACGCCGATGCAGTGGACGGCCGACCGTAACGCCGGCTTCTCGACGGCCGACCCCGCCCAGCTCTACCTGCCCGTCATCGCCGATCCGGTCTACGGCTACCAGGCCGTGAACGTCGCCGCCCAGGACAAGCAGCCGGGCTCCCTGCTCAACACCACCCGGCGGCTCATCGCCGTGCGCAAGCGCTCCTCCGCGTTCGGCCGCGGCGCGATCGACTTCCTGCGGCCACGCAACCAGGCGGTCCTGGCCTACCTGCGCACCTGGCAGGACGAGACCGTCCTGGTCGTCGCCAACCTCTCCGGCCGCCCGCAGCCCGTCGAGCTGGACCTGGCCGCCCTGGCCGGCGTGGTGCCGATCGAGATGCTCGGCGAGACACGCTTTCCGGCGATCCGGCGCGAGCCGTACTTCCTCTCGCTCGGCCCCCACGGCTTCTACTGGTTCCGGCTGCCCGCCCGCCAGCGACGCCCCGTGCGCTATGGGATCGAAGAGTCCGCGATCTGAGGGCCTCAACGCGTGGATCGCCGGCCAGCGCTGGTTCTCGGCGAAGAGCCGGCGCATCGTCGCCAGCCACATCCACGATCAGCTGCGCGTCGGCGAGGCCACGCTCTACCTCGTCCGCCTGGGGCTCGATGACGGCTCCACGCCCACCTACGTCGTCCCGCTGCGCGGCGAGACGGCGCTCGACGACGCCTTCGACGATCCGTCGTTCTGCCGTGCGCTGCTGGACCTCGTCCGGAGCGGCGGGCGCGTGGCCGGCGAGCGCACCGCGCTGATCGGGCGCCCCTCGACGGCGTTCCCAAGGGACCTGCCGAGCGACGCCGGCGTCCACCGGGTGACGGGCGAGCAGAGCAACACGTCGGTCGTCTACGGCGACCGGCTGATCGCGAAGTACTTCCGCCGCCTGGTGGCCGGCGTCAATCCGGATCTCGAGATGTCGCGCTACCTCACCGAGGTCGCCGGCTTCGCCAACACGCCGCCGCTCGCCGGCGCGCTCGAATACCTCGCCGCCGACGGCAGCGTGGCGACGTTCGCGGTGGCCCAGGCGCTCGTGCGCGACGCGCAGGACGGCTGGCGCTGGCTGCTCGAGCGCCTGGGCCGCGGCGACGGCGCGCTGCCGGCGCTGGCCGGCCTCGGGCGGCGCACCGCCGAGCTGCACCTGGCGCTCGCGCGCCCCACGGCCGATCCGGCGTTCGCGCCGGAGCCGATCACCGAGGCCGACGTGGCGGCGTGGAGCGAGGCGGTCCAGCGACAGCTCGACGCCGCCCGCGCCGCGCTCGACGGTCGCGTGGCCGACGGCGTGCCGCGGCGGGTGGACGGCTCGGGGCTCGCCGCGCTGGTGGGCCGCGTGAAGATGCGCCACCACGGCGACTTTCACCTGGGCCAGACGCTCGCGGTGGGCGACGGCGCCGACTTCTTCCTCATCGACTTCGAGGGCGAGCCGCTGCGGCCGCTGGGCGAGCGGCGCCGCAAGCACACGCCGCTGCGCGACGTCGCCGGCCTGCTGCGCTCGCTCGGCTACGCCGCGGCCAGCGTGGCGGCGCCGCCGGGCTGGGAGGACGAGGCGCGGCGCGCGTTCACGCGCGGCTATCGCGAGGCGGCCGGTGCCGCGCCGTTCCTGCCGGCGAGCGAGCGGGCGCTGGCGCGCGCGCTGGCGGTGCTGGAGGTCGAGAAGGCGGCCTACGAGGTCGTCTACGAGGCGAACAACCGCCCCGCCTGGGTGGCGATCCCCGTGCGCGGCCTGGTCAGCGCCGCTCTTCGGTCGGGTCCCGCGGCTGGGGCAGCGTGAAGACCATCAGCCGCACGTTCCAGCCGTCCGGCGTGAAGTAGACGAGCAAACCGTCCTTGTAGAGGAACACGTCGGCGTCGCCCTGGTGGCCGACCCGGTCCGGCACCCCCCAGCCGTTGCTCACGATGCCGCGATTGAAGGTGCTGCCGTGCGGCTCGAGCTCGAAGGCGCGGACGAGGTCGGCCCGGTACTTGTTGTCGCGCAGCAGCCCGAAGTCCACGCTGAGGCGCACGATCCCGGCCGGCGCCTGCTCGCCCTCGTAGATCCACTTCTCCGTGTCGTAGTTCTCAATCTTCTCGCGAGTCATCCGCGTGGGCGCGCCGTACTGGCCGCGCACGGTCTGGGTCGTGCTCACCCCGGGCTGGATGAGGCCCCACTCGGCGGCGAGGGCGGACGCGGCAGCGGCGAGCAGCAGCGTGGCGGCGGCGACGAGGGCCCGGGCGCGCATCAGAAGCCCAGCGCGACGCCGTCGCCGCGCGGGTCGGCCCCGCCCATGAACAGGCCGTCACGCACCGTGATGCCGTGCGCCTGGCCGACGCGGTCGGGGGCGCCCCAGCCGTTGGCCACGAGGCCGCGGTTGAACGTGCTGCCGTGCGGCTCCAGCTCGAAGGCGCGCACGACGTCGGGCCGATACTTGCCCTCGTGCAGCAGGCCGAAGTCGACGCTGAGGCGGACGATGCCGGACGGCGCCTGGTCCCCCTCGTAGA
>DASSLH010000224.1:0-2522 GCA_035689625.1 Candidatus Methylomirabilota bacterium
GCGATGTACCGCTCGTGGGCGATGCAGGAGCCGACGATGGTCCCGCTGCAGCTCGGCTTCGAGGCGAGCCTCGACGACTGGACGATCAACGGCGATCCGGCCGAGTGCCTGGAGACGATCGCCCGGGCGCGCGACATGGGCCTGGACGGCATCGGGCTCACGATCTACAGCCTGCCGCGGGCGGCCGGCGCGCGCATCGAATATCTGGAAATGATCGCCGAGCGGATCGTGCGGCCGGCGGCCGCGCTCGGCTAGCCATGCTGCGGCCGTTCGCGCTGCACCGGCCGGCCACCGCCGAGGAGGCGTGCGCGCTGCTCGGCCGCTTCGGCGACGACGCGGCCGTCTACGCCGGCGGCACCGAGCTGCTGCTGCTCATGAAGGTCGGCCTGCTGCGCCCGCGCCACCTGGTGGACGTCAAGCGTATCGCCGGCCTCGATGCGATCGGCGACGGCGGCGCGCTCACGATCGGCGCCACCGTCACGCACCGCGCCGTCGAGCGCTCGCCGCTCGTGCGGGCGCGCTGCCCGCTGCTGGCCGACGCCGCCCGCCACGTCGCCAACGTTCGCGTCCGCAACGTCGGCACCGTCGGCGGCAACCTCGCCTTCGCCGACCCGCACAGCGACCCGGCGACGCTGTTCCTCGCGCTCGACGCGAGCGTGGAGCTGGTCTCGCCCCGCGGCCGCCGCCGGCTGGGCATCGCCGACTTCACGCGCGGCGCCTGGGAGACGGCGCGCGAGCCCGACGAGCTGCTGGCCGCCGTCAGCGTGCCGCCGCCACCGTCGCCGACGGCCGGCGCCTACGTGAAGTTCGGTGTCCACGAGCGGCCCACGCTCGGCGTCGCCGTCGTCCTGCATCTCGACGGCGCCCGCGTGAGCGAGGCCCGGATCGCGCTCGGCTGCGTCAACCCGCGGCCCGTTCGCGCCCCGGCGGCCGAGGGACGCCTGGCCGGCGTCGACCTCGACGCGCTCGACGACGTCGCCGAGGCCGTGGGCGCGGCGGCGGTCGAGAGCGCGGATCCCGACGACGACCTGCACGGCTCGGCCGACTACAAGCGCGCGATGGTCGCCGTCTTCACGCGCCGGGCGCTGCGCATCGCCGCCGCGCGCGGCCGCGGCGCCGAGGCGCCGGCGCGCTTCACCCACGCCGTGGTGGCGTGATGCGCCTGCGCGTCAACGGCCGGCGCCACGACCTCGACGTCGCGCCGCCCGAGCTGCTGCTCGACGTGCTGCGCGACCGCCTGGACCTCAAGGGCACGAAGCGCTCCTGCGACAGCCAGGTGTGCGGCGCCTGCACGGTGCTCGTGGACGGTCTGGCGGTCAGCGCCTGCACGTACCTGGCGGTCGAGGCCGAGGGGCGCGAGGTGCTCACCGTCGAGGGGCTGGCCGACGGCGAGACGCTGGATCCGCTGCAGCGCGCGTTCCTCGACGCCGGCGCCGTGCAGTGCGGCTTCTGCACGGCCGGCATGCTGCTCACGGCGCGCGCGCTGCTGGACGAGCGGCCCGCGCCGACGCGCGAGGACATCGTGCACTACCTGCGTGGCAGCCTCTGCCGCTGCACCGGCTACCGCAAGATCGTCGAGGCCATCGAGGCCGCGGCGGAGGCGAGGCGGTGAGCGCTCGTCCGCTGAAGCTGGTCGGTCAGCCGGTGCCGCGCGTGGACGGCGTCGAGAAGGTCACCGGCCGCGCGTGCTACGTCACCGACCTGGTCCTGCCCGGCATGGCCCACGCCCGGGTCCTGCGCTCGCCCCACGCCCGCGCGCGGCTGCTGCGCGTGGACGTCGCGCGCGCCCGCGCGTTGCCCGGCGTCGTCGCCGCGCTGGCCGGCGCCGACCTCACGTGGTGCGATCCGTACTGCGGCCCGGCCTTTCGCGACCGGCCGATCCTGGCCATCGACGTCGTCCGCTACGAGGGCGAGCCGGTGGCCGCCGTCGCCGCCGTGGACGAGGCGACGGCGGAGGCGGCGCTCGAGCTGGTGGAGGTGGACTACGAGCCGCTGTCCTCGGTCATCACGCTGGAGGAAGCGCTGGCCCCCGGCGCGCCGCTCGTGCACGAGGGCACGCCGCTGGCCGGCCACTTCGCCGACCTGGCGTCGCTGCGTCCGGAGCCGGGGACCAACGTCTGTCACCGCTTCCGCTACGCGCGCGGTGGCGCGGCCGGCGCGCTCGCGACGGCGGCGCTCGTGCTGGACGAGACGTTCCGCTTCCCGGCCGTGCAGCACTACGCGATGGAGCCGCACGCCGCCGTCGCCGCCTGGGACGAGACGGGCGCCTTGACCGTCTGGGCCTCGACGCAGAACCCATTCTCGGTGCGCGTCGAGCTGGCGAAGATGTTCGACGTCCCGCTCTCGCGCATCCGCGTCATCGTGCCGCACCTGGGCGGCGGCTTCGGCAGCAAGACCTACGCGAAGCTGGAGCCGCTGGCCGCGGCGCTGGCGCGCGCCACCGGCCGCCCGGTGCGGCTGGCCGCGTCCGCGGCCGAGGCCTTCCAGACCGTGCGCCGCTGCAGCGCGCGCGTGCGCATGCG
>DASSLH010000225.1:0-2483 GCA_035689625.1 Candidatus Methylomirabilota bacterium
GTGGCGATCGTGCTGGCCGCGCTGCAGCTGTGCTACCGGGCGTGGATCGGCGACGTCGATCGCTGGCTCGACCTGCGGGAGATCGATCGCCCCGACCGCGCGCTCGTCCTTGCGCTGGGCCGCTTCGGCCTCGCCGCCCGCGGTCTCGTGTTCGGCACCGGCGGCGTGATCCTCGCCTCGGCGGCCCTGCACGGCAGCCCGTGGGCGGCGCGCGGCCTGGGCGGCACGCTGCGCGTGCTGCAGGCCAGCGCCGGCGGCCCCGTGGTGCTCGCCGCCATCGGTGTCGGCCTGATGAGCTTCGGCGTCATCGAGGTCGTCAGCGCGCACCTGCGACGCTCGCTGCCGCACGACGAAGCCGCCGCGGGGTAAGATCCTCGTCCGGGAGGCTGCCCCATGACCACCGCCTGGCTGGTTGTCGCGCTCGTCCTGCTGTCACCCACGCTGGCCCTCGCCCAGCCCTCAGGCCCGGGCGCCGAGCTGTACATTGCCAAGGGCTGCCTCGGCTGCCACGGCGCCAGCGGCCGGGGCGGCGTGGGCCCGGCGCTGGCGAACACCACGCTCACCGCCGACGCGTTCCGCAGCCAGCTGCGCCACCCGCGCGGCATCATGCCGCCCTTCCCCGAGAACGTGGTCAGCAACACCGACGCCCAGGCGATCCAGGCGTACCTGCAGTCGGTGCCGCCGCCGCCGCCGCGGCTGCGCGCCGAGCTGCCGCACGGCCAGCAGGATCCCAACTCGTGCGCGACCTGTCACCGCAAGTTCAATCCGACCATCGTGGCCCAGTTCGAGCAGAGCGCGATGGGCAAGCCCGGCACCCAGAACCCGCGCGTGAAGTACGAGCTGCGCCAGATCACCTGCGCCAACTGCCACGGCACCGATCACGACGAGATCATGGCCACCAAGGGCCGCGTGCCCGAGACGATGTGCGCGGCCTGCCACGCCGAGATCTACAAGGACGCCGTGACGGACGCCGGCCACTCCTACGGTCCGGGCCCCGGCGGCCTCGGCACCAACTGGGAGCGCAACATCGGCGTGCCGCACTACAAGCAGATGCCGCGCAAGGTGATGGAGATGGGCTGCGACGCCTGCCACGCCCAGGCCGGCGCCACCGACGCGAAGTACTGGAGCGACAAGGAGAAGAAGTACGTCGACACCTCCAGCCTGCCCTATCGCAACGGCTGCATCGCCTGCCACACGCGCCACAGCTTCAACCTCGAGGAGGCCCGCAAGCCGGAGGCCTGCTACACCTGCCACATGGGACCGGACCACCCGAACTACGAGGCCTACATGAGCAGCAAGCACGGCTCGATCTACGTCGCCCGCGGCAAGAACTGGGACTTCTCCCAGCCGCTGGGGCAGGCGACGTGGGACGCGCCGACCTGCGCGTACTGCCACATGCTCTACGTCGCGCCCGACGGCACGCGCGCGTCCAGCCACAACATGACGCGCAAGATCATCTGGGGCATGGGCGTGCAGCCGGCGGTCGGGGAACTGAAGGACATCACGGTGACGCCGGAGAACCAGGCCAAGCGCAACGAGATGGTGAAGGTGTGCCTCACGTGCCACTCGGAGGACAAGGCGCGCAACTATCTGCAGTCGGCCGATGCCCACAAGCTGGCGGGTGACGCGCTGGTCATCGAGGCGCGCGGCATCCTGGCGGGTCTCTACAAGGACAAGCTCATCGAGCCCAGCCACGGCCAGGTCTCGGCCGGCCTGCTGCGCGGCCCGCGCTACACCGCGATCGACCTGCCGGGCGGGCTGGCGTTCCACTCGCCGGCGAGCCTCTACTACGACGTCACGCCGATCGAGCGCGAGTACTTCGACATGTTCTTCTTCTCGGCGCTCAAGAGCTACAAGGGCGCCTTCCACATGAGCCCGGACTACGCGTGGTGGTACGGCTACGCCGACGTGCTGGGCCACCTGGCGACGATCCGCGACGAGGCCGAGCGGTTGCGCACGGACGAGACCGTCCGCAAGCGGACGCTGTTCATGATCGTCACCGGGCCGCTGATGGTGCTGGTCGTGCTGGGCGTCGTCTGGGGCGTGGGCCGGGCGTGGCGGCGGCCCCGCCCGCGGTCATGAGCGGATCATCGTCAGCAGCATCTTGAAGCGGGCCACCGCCTTCACGGCGTGCGGCTGCTGCGCCGGCATGACGATCATGTCGCCGGCGCGCAGCCGGTACGGCCGGCCGGCGATCGTGATCTGGGCCTCGCCCTCGACCACCTGCACCAGCGCGTCGTAAGGTGTCGTGTGCTCGCTCAGTTCCTGGCCGGCGTCGAAGCCGAACAGCGTGACGTTGCCGGTCTCGCGCTTGACGATGATGCGGCTGACGACCGCGCCGTCCTGATAGGCCACCAGGTCGGCGAGCCGCGCCACTTCCGGTCCCTTGGCGTCGTTCATGCCGTCAGCATACGCGGCGCGGCCTGCTAGTCGAGCGGCCGCGCGCGGGTGGCGTCGAACGGGTGGTCGATGAGCGGCGTCAC
>DASSLH010000226.1:0-3670 GCA_035689625.1 Candidatus Methylomirabilota bacterium
CGCTATTCGCTCTCCGGCTACTTCGCGGCGATGCTGTTCACCGAGGGCGCCAAGCGCGTGGGCCGCAACCTCACGCGCGAGGGGCTGGTGACCGCGCTGGAGGGGATCAAGGGCTGGCAGAACGGGATCCTGCCGCCGATCACGATCGGCCCCGACCACGAGACACAGCGCCAGGGGTTCTGGGTCCGGGTCGAGAAGGGACACTTCAAGCAGCTGACGGACTGGCTCAAGGCCGACTAGGTGGCGTTGCTCGAGATCGAGCGTCTCTCCCTCGCCTTCGGCGGGCTGGCCGCGCTGAGCGACGTCAGCCTCGCCGTGGGCGAGGGCGAGATCCTCGCGCTGATCGGCCCCAATGGCGCCGGCAAGACGACGGTCTTCAACGTCGTCACCGGCCTCTACCGTCCCCAGGCCGGCCGGGTGACGTTCGCCGGCGTCGAGCTCACGCGGCTGGCGCCCCATCGCATCGCCCGGCTGGGCATCGGCCGCACCTTCCAGAACACCGAGGTGTTCCGCGCGCTCTCCGCGCTCGACAACGTGCTCGTCGGCGAGCACCCGCGGCTGCGCGCCGGGCTGCTCGCCTCCGCCTGCTGGCTGGGCGGCGTGCGGCGCGAGGAGGCGGCCGCCCGGGCGCGGGCCCGCGCGCTGCTGGCGCGGGTGGGGCTGGCCGAGAGCCCCGACGTGGCTGCCGGCGACCTGCCGCTCGGCAGCCAGAAGCGCCTGGAGATGGCGCGCGCGCTGGCCGCCTCGCCGCGGCTGCTGCTGCTCGACGAGCCGGCCGGCGGCCTCAACCCCACCGAGACACGCACGCTCATGGATCTCGTGCGCGGCCTGCGCGACGAGCTGGGCCTGACGATCATGGTCGTCGAGCACGACATGGACTTCGTCATGGGCATCTGCGATCGCGTGACCGTGCTGCACTACGGTCGCACGCTGGCGAGCGGTACGCCGCGCGAGGTGGCTGCCGATCCGGCCGTGATCGAGGCCTACCTGGGCAGCCCGGACGACGCGCTCGCCGGCTGATGCTCGAGGTCGCCGGCCTCAGCGTCGCCTACGGCAAGCGTCGCGCGCTCGAGGACGTCTCGCTCAGCGTCGGCGCCGGCGAGATCGTCACGCTGCTCGGCGCCAACGGCAGCGGCAAGACGACGACGCTGCGGGCGATCTCCGGCCTGGTGCGGCCAGCCGCCGGCGCCATCCGCTACGACGGCCGCGATCTCACGCGCGTGCCCGCCGACGCCATCGTGGCGGCGGGCATCGGCCACGTGCCGGAGGGCCGCGAGGTGTTCGTCGAGTTCAGCGTGCTGGAGAACCTGCTGGTCGGCGCCCACACCGTGCCCGCCGGCGAGGTGCCGGCGCGGCTGGAGGCGGCCTGGGCGTTGTTCCCGGTGCTGCGCGAGCGGCGCCGCCAGCGGGCCGGCACGCTGTCCGGCGGTGAGCAGCAGATGTTGGCCATCGCCCGCGCGCTCATGAGCCGGCCGCGGCTGCTGCTGCTCGACGAGCCCTCCCTCGGCCTGGCCCCGCGCCTCGTGCGCGAGATCTTCGCGGTCATCCGGCGCGTCAACGCCGACGGCGTCGCCGTCCTGCTGGTCGAGCAGAACGCGCGAGCGGCGCTGGCGCTGGCCGCCCGCGGCTACGTGCTCGAGACCGGCCGCGTGGTGGCCGCCGGGCGCAGCGCCGACCTGGCCGTGGATCCGCGCATCCGGGCGGCGTACCTCGGGCTATCATCGGAGCGGTGAGCGCGTGAGCGACCAGCGCCAGGACCCCCGGAACGAGGCGGAGCGGCGGCTGCGCCTGATGCTGGCCGCCGAGGCCAAGGCCGAGCACGCCACGCTCGACCGCATCAAGATCGGCTGCTACGGCCTGCTGGCGCTCGCCGTCGCCGCGTTCCTCGCCCTCATCTTTCTCTCCTGACGCCGGCGCCGGCGGCGCCGGCGCGCGAGTGTGGTAACGTGCGCGCCATGACTCCCGTGGCGTGGACCTCGGAGACGATCCCGATCGCCGGCATCGACCTGCACGTGGCCCGTGCCGGCCGCGGCCCGGCGCTGCTCGTGCTGCACCATGACATCGGCAGCCCCGAGCGGTTGCCGTTCTACGACGCGCTGGCGCGCGACTTCACCGTGCTGCTGCCCTCGCACCCGGGCTATGACCGCTCGTCGCGCCCGGGGTGGATGCGCAGCGTGCGCGACGCAGCGGTCGTCTACCAGTGGCTGCTCGGCGCGCTGCCGGCCACGCGCGAGCCCGGCAGCGTCACGGTCGTCGGGCTCGGCTTCGGCGGCTGGATCGCGGCCGAGATGGCGACGATGGCTCCGCGCGCGCTGCGGCGACTGGTGCTGGTCGGCGCGATGGGCATCAAGCCCGAGCGCGGCGAGATCGCCGACCAGGCGCTGCTCTCCTACCTGGACTACGCGCGGCTGGGCTTCGCCGACGCGCGCGCGTTCGAGGCGGTCTTCGGCGCCGAGCCGCCGACGGCGCGCCTCGAGCAGTGGGACGTGAACCGCGAGATGACGTTCCGCATCGCCTGGAAGCCGTACATGTACAGCCCCACGCTGCCGCACCTGCTGGGCGGCGTCGCCACGCCGACGCTGGTGGTGTGGGGCAGCGAGGACCGCGTCGTCCCGCGCGAGTGCGGCGAGCGCTACGCGAAGGCCCTGCCGCAGGCGCGGCTGGAGGTCGTCGCCGGCGCCGGGCATTTCGTGGACATGGAGAAGCCGGACGACCTTGCCCGTCTCGTGACGGCGTTCGCCAGGGAGTAGCGCCGTGCACCTCATGTACTTCACCGAGCAGCCGATGTCGGCGTACGACGCGCAGGCCGGGCGCGACTTCGGCGCCACCGCGCTCATGTTCTCCAACAAGCACTTCGATCCCGTCGCCGGCAGCCGGCTCTACAACGAGTACCTCGAGCACTACCGGCTGGCCGAGGAGGTCGGCTTCGACGGCATCATGCTGAACGAGCACCACAACGCGCCGTTCTGCATGCAGGCCAAGTGCAACGTCTTCGCGTCGATCCTGGCGGCGATGACCCGGCGCGTGAAGCTGGTGCTGCTCGGCAACCCGCTGCCGCTGGCCGACAACCCCGTCCGCCTGGCCGAAGAGCTGGCGATGATCGACATGATCTCCCACGGCCGCCTGGTGTCCGGCTTCGTGCGCGGCGGTGGCCAGGAGCAGCTCGCGGCCGGCGTCAATCCCGCCTACAACCGCGAGCGGTTCGAGGAGGCGCACGCGCTGATCGTCAAGGCGTGGACGGAAACCGGGCCGTTCCGCTGGGAGGGCACCCACTACCAGCACCGCGTCGTGAACCCGTGGGCGCTGCCGCTGCAGAAGCCGCACCCGCGCGTGTGGATCCCCGGCGTGCTCAGCAAGGAGACGATCATCTGGGCGGCCAAGCAGCGCTACCCCTACATCGCGCTCAGCACGGAGATCGAGGCGACCAAGCGCATCTGGCAGCTCTACGACACGACCGCCCAGGAGGCCGGCTACGCCGGCGGGCCCGAGTACCGCGGCTACCTGCAGCGCTGCCACGTCGCCGAGACCGAGGACAAGGCGCTGGCCAACGCGCGGCAGTTCATGTGGATGCAGGGCGAGTTTACCGGGCTTGCGCATCCGGTGTGGGCGAACCCGGCGGGCTATTTCTCGCCGTCAGGCCGGCGTGCCTTTGTGGAGTTCGCGGTGGGAC
>DASSLH010000227.1:0-3221 GCA_035689625.1 Candidatus Methylomirabilota bacterium
GGAGTTCCACGAGCGCGAGGCCGAGCGCGAGCGCCGCAAGCGCGAGGAGCTGGCGCCGTACGTCGAGGCGGCCATGGCCCGCAAGCAGGCGATGGCGCCGCTGGCCGACCACGAGATTCCCGTGCAGGAGGCCTACGGCAACACGGTGGCGCTGACGGACGAGGACATCAAGAAGATGCCCGAGGGCAACCGACGCCGCGTGCTGACCTTCCGCAGGATCAAGGAGATCGCCGAGCGCGCCTGAGGGCCGGGCGCCTCACCTCCACACCAGGCGGAAGCGCTGGCAGATCACCGGCGTCGTGCCGTCGAGCGCGCCGCCGGTCCTCGCGCAGACGCGGCCGAAGTAGCGCCGGTGAGCGTCGCGCCACCACGCGAGCGTGCCGTCGCCCTCGCCCTCCGCGGCGGCGAACTCCGCATCCACCGTGTCGAACGCCACCGTGCGGACGTCGGTCAGCTCGATGATCGCCACCGGCATGCCGTCGGCGCGCGTGACGACGCTGAGGTCGCCGGCTTCGGGCAGGGGCAGACCTTCCGAGGTGAACTCGACGGGCAGGCTGGCCGTCGCCCGCTTGCGCCCGGCCTGCACCAGCGCGGCCAGCTCGTCGGCCAGCGCCGTCGAGTCGCCGAAGGCGAACGCATCGGGCCGGGCGCCGCGGTGGGGATGCTCGGCCGGCAGCGTGGCCAGATACCGCCGCCAGAACGTTTCGGCGCGCGGGGGCAGCGACGCCGGATCGCGGTGACGCTCGGGCGCGTAGCGGGCGGCCAGCAGCCCGGTGGCCTCCTCGATCTTGACGTCGTGCACGAGGACGCCTTCCTGGCCGTACGGCAAGAAGGCCTGGCAGGCGCCGGCGGGCCCGATCACGCAGGTCGCCGATTCCTGGAAGCCCAGGGCGTAGTTCACGCTGGCGAAGTAGATCGTGTTCTCGAGGCTGCGCATCAGCATCGCCTTTTCGTAGTACGGCGCCTGCGCCGAGCCGAACTCGGTCAGCCGCACGCCGGCGCGGTCGCTGCCCGTGAGCTGCGGGTGGAAGACGATCTTCGCCCCGCGCACCGCCGCCCACCGCACGGTCTCGGGATAGCGCCAGCCCTCGTGGCAGATCGCCACGCCGAATTTCACGCCGCTGACCTCGAAGACGCGCCGGGTGTCGCCGGGCACGTAGAACGGCTCCTCGGAGGGATCGAGCTGGTTCTTGGTCTGCCAGCCGAGCATCACGCCGCCGGCGTCGAAGACGCCGGCAGCGATCTGGCGGCCCGCCTCGGTGAGCCGCTCCAGCCCCAGGATCATCGCGATGGCGTGGCGCTTCGCCGCCCGAGCGACCGTCTCGAGCACGCGCGCCTCGTCCCCGGGCGCCCAGGCGAAGACCTCGAAGTCCTGGCCGCGCAGTCCCGGCAGGTAGGCTTCCGGGAAGCAGACGATCTCGGCGCCCTGCCGCGCGGCCTCGGCCGTCAGCCGCTCGACCCGGGCCAGGCCGTCGTCGAGCGACGCGGCGATGCGGGGCGAGGCCAGGCCGATGATCATGGCCGCGCCTCGACCGCGGCCGGCGCCGGCCAGTCGCGGCGCAGCAGCAGCTCCTCGATGCGATAGGCGTGATGGAAGTCGTGCAGCGCCAGGTGCCGGAACATCGTGAAGATCGAGTACGAGTTGTACTCCTCGTGCCGCGCGGTCCGCGCCCAGTCGGCCGCCCGCAGCCCGCGCAGCCGCCCGACCAGGCGCGCGCGATCGTCCGTGAAGCGGCGCAGCGACTCTTCCAGATCGAGCGCGAGCAGCCGGTCGTCGGGATCGTCACGCCCCGGGTCGTACGAGCGGATCGCGGGATCCGTCTGCGCGAGCATGAGGTCGAGGCGCTGGAAGAACAGCGGGTGCACCTCGGCCAGGTGGCAGGCGTTCTCGTGAATGGACCACTCGCCGGGGGCCGGGCGCCGCGTCAGGATTGCCGGATGCGCCTGGCGCACGAGCGGCACGACGATGGCTGGCGCCCGCTCGAGCGCGGCCAGCAGCTCTTCCGTGGACGTCATCGCGTTGCAGGGTACACTGGGCGGACATTTCGGCTCAAGGAGGCCGCGCCATGCCGGACACGATCAACGCCGTCCTCGCTGCCGACGAGCGGCGCTTCCAGGCGATGATGAAGCAGGACTGGGCGGCGCTGGACGCCGTGCTCGCCGACGACCTCGTCTACGTGCACTCGACGGCGCGTGTGGAGAGCAAGGCCGAGCACCTGGCCAACCTCAAGGCGGGCAAGCCGCACTACCGCGGCATCGGTCCCCGCGACCGCAAGGTGCGCGTGCACGGCGACGTCGGCGTCGTCAACGGCGTCTCCGAGATGCAGGTGGAGAACGCGGGCAAGGAGCAGCGTTTCACCATCCGCTACCTGGCCGTCTACGCGCGCAGCGCCGGCGCCTGGCGGATGATCGCATGGCAGTCGACGAAGGTGCCGGAGGCGAGCTGAGCCCGTCGGGTACACTAGCCCGCATGGCGATCGCTCATCCGTGGAAGGACGCGCCGGCGCCGGCGACGACGATCGAAGTGGCGCCCGGCGTGCGCTGGCTGCGCATGCCGCTGCCGTTCCAGCTGGATCACATCAACCAGTGGCTGCTCGACGACGGCGACGGCTGGGCCATCGTGGACACCGGCGTGGGGCTGCCCGACGTGCGGGCGCTGTGGGAGCGGATCTTCGCCGGCGAGCTGGACGGCCGTCCGGTGACGCGCGTGCTGCTCACGCACTTCCATCCCGACCACATCGGCAACGCGGGCTGGCTCACCGAGCGCTGGGGCGTGGACTTCTGGTGCACGCAGGCCGAGTTCCTGATCGCCCACGTCGCCGTGCAGGCGACCGGGCCCCGGCACGCCGACGCGCGGCTGCGTCACTTCCGCCGCAACGGGTGCGACGAGGCGGCGCTGGCGTCGCTGGCCAGGCGCGGCAACCACTATCCGGGCCTGGTGCCCTCGCTGCCGGGCGAGTTCCGCTGCCTGCGCGAGGGCGACGGTGTCGTGATCGGCGCCCACGAGTGGGAAGTGATCGTCGGCCGCGGCCACGCGCCGGAGCACGCGGCGCTCTGGTGCGAGCGTGCCGGCGTGCTGATCTCCGGCGACCAGGTGCTGCCGAAGATCACCACCAACATCAGCGTGTGGCCCGATCAGCCGCTGGGCAACCCGCTGGCGCTCTACCTCGAGTCGCTCGAGCGCTTCCGCGCCATCGGCGCGCCCGTGCTGGTGTTGCCCT
>DASSLH010000228.1:0-7691 GCA_035689625.1 Candidatus Methylomirabilota bacterium
GACATGATCGCCACGCTGCAGGAGAACTTCATCACGATGGCGAAGTCCAAGGGGATCTCGAACCGACGGATCCTCTGGCGCCACGCGCTGCGGCCGTCGAGCCTGACGCTGCTCACGGCAGCCGGCCTCAACGTCGGCACGCTCATCGGCGGCGCCGTCATCACGGAGTACGTGTTCGCGCTGCCGGGCGTCGGCCGGCTGGTCGTCGACGCCGTCTTCGCGCGCGACTATCCGCTCGTGCAGGGCGTGGTCCTGCTCATCGCGCTCGGCTTCATCGTGACCAACCTCGTCGTGGACGTGCTCTATGGCTGGATCGATCCCCGGATCCGTTAGACATGCGGGGCCCCGAGATGGCCCCTCATACTCCCCCGGCGGTCGGGCCGCCCCGGCGAAGCCGTGGCGGCCCTCCGCATCGCTGTCCACCAGGCTCGGCGCGGTGATCCTGGCCGGCGCGCTGGTGCTGGCCGTCGGGGCGCCGCTGCTGGCGCCCTACGATCCGCTCAGGCAGGACCTCGGGCACGCGCTGGCCCGGCCCGGGTACGCGCACCTGCTCGGCACCGACAACATCGGCCGCGACGTGCTCTCGCGCGTGATCTGGGGCACGCGCATCTCGCTGCTGGCCGGCTTCGTGTCGGTCGCGCTGGCGTTCACGGCCGGCGGCACGCTGGGGCTGGTGGCCGGCTACAGCGGCGGCCGCGTGGACGGCGTGCTCATGCGCGCGATGGACGCCGTGCTCTCGTTCCCGCCGCTCGTGCTGGCGCTCGCGCTCGGCGCCGTGCTGGGCGCCGGCCTCACCGGCGTGCTCATCGCGCTGGGCGTGGTCTACACGCCGACGTTCGCGCGCATCATGCGCGGCCAGGTCCTCGGCATCAGCGCGCGCGACTACGTGGACGCCGCCCGCGCGCTGGGCGCGCCGGCCTGGCGCATCGCCTGCCGCCACGTGCTGCCCAATGCCGCCACGCCGCTGGTCGTGCAGGCCTCGCTCAGCGTGGCCTTCGCGATCCTGGCCGAGGCCTCGCTGTCCTTCCTCGGTCTCGGCGTGCAGCCACCCGCCGCGTCGTGGGGCAGCATGATCAACGCCGGCCGCGGCTACCTGCAGCAGGCGCCCTGGATCGTCTTCGGCCCCGGCGCCGCGCTCTTCGTCACCGTCGTCGGCCTGAGCTTCGTGGGCGACGCCGTCCGCGACGCGCTCGACCCGCGGCGGCAGAGCTGACCGGATTGTGGCTATACTGCCGCACCGAGCCCAGCCCGGAGGTGGCCCCGCGATGACGACGGCCTACGCCCGCCTCGAAGAGCGCATCCTTGCCCGGGATCAGATCGGCGCCAGCCACGCCCTCTACGACCTCTTCCGCGACAAGCGCCCGCTGCGCGAGATCGTCGGTGAGACCGTGCGCATCCACGCGCCCTACACCCACGTGCCGTACCACCAGCGCCTGGACGACGGCCTCGTGAAGTTCGTGAACAACGACCACTGCCTGCTGAGCGAGCGCGTGGGCCTGCCGCTGATGGCGATGCTGCCCGAGGAGCTGCGACTGCTGCCGCTGGCCCAGACGGTCTGGTACATCCCGACCGGGCTCGATCCCTGGAACCAGCTGATCGGCAAGGCGCCCGGCCACTACACGCGGCTGTACGACATCAAGGTCCACGCCACGCCGCCGCCGCCCGAGGCCCACTGGCCCGATCAGGAGCCGCTGGCGCTGGAGGGCTCGCTGGGCGAGCGACTCAATCACTGGCTCACGCTCGTGCAGCGCGGCGAGGTGCTGCCGGCCTACCGCGTGTTCCTCGGCCTGATGCAGAACGCGGCCGAGCGGCGGCAGGCGCTGGCGCACCTGGCGTTCGCCGGGCTCATCGACGTGCAGGACCGCATGCTGCACAACCGCTCCTACACGACCGGCCACAAGTCGTTCCGCGCGCGGGCCACGATCGAGCTGGGCGAGGCGCTCGGCTGGGACAACGCCCACAGCGTGCTCTACGCCGGCGTGCCCGATCTCGCCGTCGGCCCCCGCTGGTACTCGACCTACGAGATGGGCTGCAACGTCGTCAACAACGTGCTGGGCGGGCGCGACGAGGAACTGCTGCGCCAGGACGGCGCGCTGACGTCGGCCGAGGAGGCGATGCTGGTGGACACGATCACCCGCCAGCGCGAGGTCTCGGTCATCGACGCGCTGGTGGCGCTGCTCGGCGCCGGCCGCGGCCCGCGGCGCATCCTCGACGCGATCCAGGTCGCCTCGGCCCAGGTGATCCTCGAGACGGGCGCGCCCAACAACTTCTCGATGTCCCAGCACGGCTACGAGTACTGCAACACGCTGGGCTGGTTCTACGACACCTTCGAGCACCCGCATCGCCTCAGGCTGCTGTTCGTCGCCGCCTCGTTCATCCAGCACGCGGCCGAGCACCAGCGCGACACGCCCGACAACGGCCGCCGCGCGACCGTGCCGCCGGCCGGATCGGACGCGTGGCCGGCGGGCCAGATCCTCGAGCGGCTGCAGGCGGCGCTGCTGGCGCTGCGCCCCGACGAGTCGGTCGCGCTGACCGCGGCCTACCTCAGGAACGGCGCCGACCGCGCGCCGCTCGTGCAGACGCTGGCGACGGCCGCTGCCAAGATCGGCAACGATCCGCACAACCAGGAGCTGGGCCTGTGCCTGCTCGAGGACTATCTGCACACCAAGGCCCACGACCGCGAGCGGCTGCTGCTGGCCTGCGCGCAGCACACCGCCGGTCATCGCAAGTACGGCGACCCGCTGGAGTGCTACCGGCGCTTCGCCGAGGCCTTCCACCTGGCGGCCTGAGCGCGCCCATGCGCCTGGCCGGCAAGGTCGCGCTGATCAGCGGCGGCGCCCGCGGCATGGGCGCGGCCGAGGCCCGCCTGTTCGCCCGCGAGGGCGCGCGCGTCGTCATCGGCGACGTGCTGGACAGGGAGGGCCACGCCGTCGAGGCCGAGATCCGCGCCAAGGGCGGCGAGTGTGTCTTCACGCCGCTCGACGTCACCCGCGAGGCCGACTGGCAGCGCGCGGTCGGCGTCGCCGCCGAGCGCTTCGGCCTGCTCAACGTGCTGGTCAACAACGCCGGGATCGGCGCCGTCAGCCGCGTGGAGGACACCACCGAGCAGGACTGGGACCGCGTGATGGACGTCAACGCCAAGGGCGTGTTCCTCGGCACCAAGGCGGCGATCCCGGCCATGCGCCGCGCCGGCGGCGGCTCGATCGTGAACATCTCCTCGCAGCTGGGGCTGGTCGGCATGGACAACATCAGCCCGCAGTACCCCGCCTCCAAGGGCGCCGTGCGGATCTTCACCAAGGTGACCGCCCTGCAGTACGCGCGCGAGGGCATCCGCTGCAACTCCGTGCACCCGGGCCCGATCGTCACGCCGATGACCGAGCCGCGCCGCGCCGACAAGGCCAACTACGCGCTGATGCTCTCGCGCATCCCCATGGGGCGCTACGGCGAGCCGGACGAAGTCGCCTACGGCGTGCTGTACCTGGCCTCCGACGAGTCGTCGTGGGTCACCGGCAGCGAGCTCGTGATCGATGGAGGATGGACGGCTCAATGAACATGGGGCCCCGACATGGCCCCCAAGCCCCCGACGTTCGGAGCGCCGCGGCAAAGCCGTGGCGCTCCTCTGCCACCTACTCCGACATCTTCAGCAGCAGGCCGGTGTGGCGGGCGCGCTCGACGGCGGCGTGGAAGGCCCAGTGGGCCAGGACCGCGTAGACAGCCGACATCGCCAGGCCGGTGGCGATCGGCGCCGTGAACTCGGCGGGGAACCCGAAGTGCGCGCGATAGGCGTCGAGAAAGTACGTCAGCGGGATGGCCTGGGCCACCAGCGCCACCGGCCGCGGCAGCACCGAGACCGGGTAGTAGATGCCGGCCAGCACCAGCACGAGGTTGACGCTGGCCCACGCGAAGGCCTCGGCGCGGCTGCCGAACAGCGTGATCAGCGCGCAGACGGCGACGCCCACGATCCAGGCGCTGATGAAGCAGCCGAACAGGAACACGCTGGCCGCCGGCAAGCCGGGCGCCAGCACGTGGAAGTCGAAGGCCCACGCCGCCAGCGCCGAGAGCAGCACGAAGATCACGAAGCCGCGCACCATGCCGACCAGCCAGGCGCCGATCGTGAGGTGACGCACGCCGATCGGCGCCATGAACTGGTGCTTGACCGACTTGGACCAGACGTCGAGCAGCATCGCGTAGGCGACCTCGAGCTGGCAGACGTTGATCACCGACAGCGCCAGCGTGCCGACCAGGACGAACGCGGCCTGGGCCGGCGTGAGGCCGAGGAAGCGCGTCATGAGGCCGATGGAGAGCACGCCGACCACCGGCCAGAACAGCAGCTCGAAGAAGAAGAACACGTTGCGCATGCCCATGAGCGCGTTGCGCACGACCACCGCCCACGCGGCCAGCAGCTCAGCGCGCCAGCTCAACGAAGACCTCCTCCAGCTCGGGCTCGCGCACCTGGAGGTTGCGCACCTCCACGCCCTCGGCCAGCAGCGCGCGCAGCAGCTCGGGCACGCGCTTGTCGGCGTCGTCCACCGTGCACTCCACCCAGCCGTCCGACTCCGCGCAGCGCAGCACGCCCGGCACCTCGCGCAGCCAGGCTGGGCGCGGCTCCAGCTTGAGCGCCACCACGTCGCCGAGGCCGATCTGGCGCTTGAGCGCGTCGGCGGTGCCGTGGGCCAGGATGCGCCCGGCCTTGATGAAGCCGACCTCGTCGCACAGCTCCTCGGCCTCGCGCATGTAGTGGGTCGTGAGCACGATCGTCATGCCGCGCTCGCGGCGCAGCTCGGCGATGTGGTGCCGCACGCGCACCGAGACGTCAGGATCGAGGCCCAGCGTGGGCTCGTCGAGGAAGAGCAGCTCCGGCTCGTTGACCAGCGCCTTGGCGAGCGCCACGCGTTGCTTGAGGCCGGTGGACAGCTCGTTGTAGGGCACGCGCCGGTGCGCCGTCAGCTCGTACTGCTCGATCAGCGCGCCCACCCGCTTTCGCAGCGCCGCGCCCGAGAGCCCGTACAGCCGCCCGTAGAACGCGATGATCTCGTCCACCCGCAGGCTCCACAGGAACGACGGCCGGCCGCTGGCCATGTTGAGCCGCCGGCGCAGCGCGGTGGCGTCGCGGACGACGTCGAGGCCGAGCACGCGCGCACAGCCGCCGTCGGGCGTGAGCAGCGTGGCCAGGATCGACAGCAGCGTGGTCTTGCCGGCGCCGTTGGGGCCGAGCAGGCCGAAGATCGTGCCGCGCTCGACGCCCAGCGACACGCCGCGCAGCGCGGCCGTCTCGCGCCGGCGCAGCCAGCCCGAGCCGAACGTCTTGGTGACCTCGCGCGCGTCGATCGCAAGGGAAGCGCCGGCGGCGGGCGGCATGATCGTTGATGGTAACATGCGCCGCATGGCCGATTCCGCCGAGTGGCGCTGCGCGGCGGCGGATCTCGCTTCCGGACACACCCTGAAATTCCGCCTGGAGTGCCGCGGCCGGCGCGTCGAGGGCTTCGTCGTCAATCACGACGGCGAGGTGCGGGCGTGGATGAACCGCTGCCCGCACGTCGGCACGCCGCTCGACCTCTGGCCCAACGAGTTCTACGCCGAGGACGGCCGCACGTTGATCTGCTCGACCCACGGCGCGACCTTCGAGCCGCTGAGCGGCCGTTGCGTCGTCGGCCCCTGCGTCGGCGACGCGCTGCGCCCGCTGCCGCTGCGCCGCGACGGCGACGCCCTCGTCGTCACCTGCCCGTGAGCGATCCCAAGGCCGACGTCATCGAGGCCAACGCGCGCTTCTACCGCGCGTTCGAGACGCTGGACATCGCGGAGATGGACCGGGTGTGGGCCCACGGCGAGCACGTCAGGTGCGTGCATCCCGGCTGGCCGCTGCTGCGCGGCTGGAGCCAGGTGCGCGCCTCCTGGGAGCGCATCTTCGCCAACACCGCCGAGATGCGCTTCACGCTCTCCGACGCGCACGCGATGGTCGGCGACGACCTGGCCTGGGTGACGTGCACCGAGAACATCCTGTCGGAGACGGCCGGCCGCCTGTCGGTCACCGCGATTCTCGCCACCAACGTCTTCGAGCGCGGCGGCGACGGCTGGCAGCTCGTCCACCACCACGCCTCCCACGTGCTGGCGCGCGGTTAGGCGCGGCCGCGCGGCAGCTCGTCGCCGGCTTTCGTGTAGGCCGGCGGGACGTAGACGCTGAGCGTGCGCAGCGGCGCGCGGCCGGTGTTCCGGACCTCGTGCTCGTCACCGCGCTCGAGGAGCAGCAGCGAGCCCGGCCGCAGCGCGACGCGCCGGCCCTTCGTGCTCACCGTGCCGGTGCCGGCGACGACGTAGAGCCACTGGTCGGCGCCGCGATGGCGGTTGCCCGGCCCGCCCTCCGCCTCGCCGGGCGCGATGACCATCTCCGCCGCCTGCGCGCGCCGATTGCCGAGCGCCACCCGGAATCCGGGTCCGAACCGCAGATGCTTGCGCTTCATGGCTGTCTCCTGAGCAGTGTCCAGCCGCGATCGCGCGCGACGACGGCGAAGCCGGCTGGCGCCGGCTGGCGCGCCAGGACAGTGTCGAGATCGAGCAGGTAGTCGCTGCGCTCAGCCGACGTCGGGTAGATGTAGGCCTCGTGGCGGGCGGCCACGTGCGGCTGCACGCGCTCGCTGACGGAGACCGGGACGCCGGCGGGGATTCGGGCGACGAGCGCGGCGACGGCGCGCTGCTCGGGGCCGGGGCGCCAGCGATCCACGGCGAGGTCGTTGATCGTCCGCGCGGTCAGCGCGAGCGAGATCAGCGCGGCGCCGCCCAGCACGAACGCCGGCGACAAGCGCGCGCGCCAGCCGGGCGCCGCCTGAACGCGCGTCGTCGCCGGCCGCTTCGCCAGGCGCGCGCAACCTTCCACCGCGGCCAGCACGAGGAACGGGAGCACGAAGGCCTGGTACTGGCTGCGGTAGTTGAACAGCACGCGGTCGAAGGTGAGCAGATTGATCGCCAGCCCGGGCAGCGCGCCGGCCGCCGCCAGGGGCGCCAGCAGCGGCAGGAAGCCGAGCGGCGCCAGGATCGCGACCAGGTAGACGAGCTTCGCGGGCTGCGCCACGACCGGCAGCCACCGCCACGGCCGGACGGCCAGCGTGACCAGCACGTCACCGACCGACTGACCCAGATGCGCATAGCGCTTCACCAAATGCGTGTACGGCTCGCCGCGGTAATACGGGATGAGGACGCGCGTGTCGAACACGAGCACGGCCAGCGCGACCACCGCCACCGCCGCGCCCAGCCACCAGCGCCCGCGGGCCAGCGCCAGCCACAGCGCGAAGCCGACGACGGCGACCGCGGCGTCCTCCCGGCACATCAGCACGAGCACGAGCGCCACCGCGCACCACGCCCAGCGCCGGGTGTCCACCGCCAGCGCGGCCGCCAGCAGCAGCGGAACCGCGAACGCCTGCACGTGGACGTCCCGGATGTTGACGCCGTGCAGCGAGGGGTTCACGAGGTACAGCAGCGCCAGCCCCGCCGCCAGCCGCGCGTCGAGGTGCCGCCGCGCGAACGCGAAGACGACCAGGCCGCCGGCGGCGAGCGCCAGGCTCTGCACGACGAGGAGCGCCGGCGCGATCGGGCCGAGCCAGGCCAGCGGCGCCAGCAGGCAGAGGATCGGCGAGAAATGGTCGCCCCAGGCGTGCATCGCGGGCAGCGTCATCCAGGGGCCGTCGCCGTGGGCGATC
>DASSLH010000229.1:0-10835 GCA_035689625.1 Candidatus Methylomirabilota bacterium
GGATCGCAGCCCACCACGGCGGCGCCGGCCCGGGCCAGCAGCTGCGTGAAGAGGCAGCCGATCGAGCCCAGCCCGACCACGACGGCGGTGTCCCCCGGCTCCACGCGCGCGCGCTCGACGGCCCGCAGGCAGCAGGCGAGCGGCTCCACGAACGAGGCCTCCTCGTCGCCGAGGTGCTCGGGCACGCGGAACGTCGCGTGGCGCACGTTCGCGGCCGGCACCCGCACGTACTCGGCGAAGCCGCCCGGGTCCAGGTTGGAGGCCTTGAACGCGCGGCACATGGACTCGCTGCCGCGCCGGCAGTAGTGGCAGCGGCCGCACGGCACGTGATGCGCGGCGACGACGCGATCGCCGACCGCGAAGCCCGCCACCCCGTCGCCGGCCTCGATCACGTCGCCGACGACCTCGTGACCGAGCACCGCCGGCGCGCGCGTGTCGGGCGCGACGATCTTGGCGATGTCGGAGCCGCACAGGCCACAGCCGCGCACGCGCAGCAGCAGCTCGCCCCGGCCGGCCGTGGGCTGCGGCCAGTCGCCGGCCGCCAGGCGGCCGCCGCCGTGAAAGATCGCCGCGCGCATCGTCAGCGTGCCCGCCGGGCGGCCAGCCAGGTGCGCAGCGCGATGGCGACCTTGCGGCGGGCGGGGACGGTGACGCGCTCGCCGAAGACCTGGAAGCGGCATCGCTCGATCTCGTCGAGCAGCGCGTGGTAGATGCGCCCCATGATCTCGGCGGCCACCAGCGAGCGCGCGTCCACGCGCGGGTAGGCCGCGGCGGCGGCGGCATAGAAGCGCCGCGCCCGCTCGGCCTGGTGGGCCATCAGCCGCACGAATGCGTCGCTGTAGTGGCCGTCCACCAGCTCGGGCTCGCTCACGCCGAACTTCCGCAGGTCTTCCTGCGGCACGTACACGCGGCCGGCCCGGGCGTCCACCCCGACGTCGCGCATGATGTTGGTCAGCTGCAGCGCGGTGCCGAGCTGCACGGCGTACTCGCGCGCGCGGGGGTCGGTGTAGCCGAAGATCTCGATGCAGCACAGCCCCACCGCCGAGGCCACGCGGTAGCAGTACGGGTAGAGGTCCTCGGCCGTCTCGTAGCGCACGCGCTCGAGGTCCATCTCGCAGCCGTCGATGATCGCCTCCAGGGCCGCCCGCGGGATCGGATAGGCGGCCACCGCGCTCTTGAGCTGGCGGGCGATCGGGTGCTCCGGCGGCGGCCCCGGCTCGAAGCACCGCGCCACGTCCTCGCGCCAGTGCGAGAGCTCGGCGCGCTGGGCGACCAGGTCGTGGCCGAGGTCGGCGGCGTCGTCCACCGTGCGGCAGAACGCGTAGACCGCGTAGAGCGCGTCGCGGCGCGGCCGCGGCAGCGTGAGAAAGGCGTAGTAGAAGTTCGAGCGGCTGCGCCGCGTGAGCGTGGCGCTGAGGCTGCCCAGGCTCATGCGCGCGCCGGCCGCGCCGCCGCGTAGCCGTGGGCGGCGAACCAGGCGACGGCGTCGGACAGCGCCGCCCGCGGATCGGTCTGCGGCAGGCCGAGCTCGCGCACCGCCTTGGCCGCGCTGAAGTACATCCGCTTGCGCGCCATCCGCACCGCGGTCAGCGGCACCGCCGGCGGCCGGCCGGTGACGCGCGACAGCGCCTCGCAGGCGGCGGCACTGCCCCAGGCCACGGCGTACGGGATGCGGAAGCGCGGCGGCCGGCGGCCCGTGATGGCGGCCAGCATGCGGAAGATCTCGGCCAGCGAGAAGTTCGTGTGGCCGAGGATGTAACGCTCGCCCGGCTTGCCGCGCTCGGCCGCCAGCAGGTGGCCGCGGGCGACGTCGCGCACGTGCACGATGTTCAGGCCGGTGTCGAGCGTGGCGACCATGCGCCCGCGCATGAAGTCCACGATCATCTGCCCGGTCGGCGTCGGCTTGACGTCCCAGGGGCCGACGGGCGCCGAGGGATTGACCACCACGACGGGCAGCCCTCGGCGCGCGAAGTCGAGCGCCACGTGCTCGGCCAGGAACTTCGAGCGCTTGTAGTCGCCGACCATGTCGTCGAGGCTGACCGGCGTGTCCTCGGTCCCGGGCGTGCCGTCGGCCGGGATGCCGAGCGCGCCGACGCTCGAGGTGTGCACGACGCGACCGACGCCGGCCTCGGCGGCCGCCTGCAGCACCGTGCGGGTGCCGTCCACGTTGACGCGGTAGAGCGCGGCCGGGTCCGGCGTCCACAGGCGGTAGTCGGCGGCGACGTGATAGACGGTGCGCACGCCCTCGACCGCGCGCCGCACCGAGGCCGCATCGAGCAGGTCGCCCTCCGCGAACTGCACGCCGCGGGCGCCGTCGAGCGCGCGGCGGTCGCCGCCCGGGCGCGCCAGCACGCGCACGGAGGCGCCGTCGGCGAGCAGCTCGCGCGCGACGTTGGCGCCGACGAAGCCGGTGCCGCCGGTGACGAGGGCGTCGATCATGACGTTCTCTGCAGTGTAGCCAAAGCCGCCGCGACCGTCTTGAGGGCGGCGGCGGTGCCGGCGCGCAGGGCCATGGCGTCGGCCAGCGCGCCCGGGCGCGCCAGGACCGCGCTCACCGCGCGCAGCGGCCGCAGGCGGCCGTCCTCGTGCACCACGCGGGCGAGGTCGGCCGGCACGCCGCGGGCGGCGGAATCGGACACGCCGCGCACGACCACCGCCGCCAGCCCGCGCGCGCGGGCCCAGGCCAGGATCGGCGCCGACTCCATGTCCACCGCGAGCGCACCGCTCGCCAGCCACAGGCGCGACTTCTCGGCGGCGTCGGCGACCACGTGGGCGACGCTGAGCAGCGCGCCGCGACGGGTCAGCCCGGCGACGGCGCTCACGGGATGGCGAGCGCCGTCGGCGGTGACCACGACCTCGGGGACGATGAGCGCACCGACGGCGAGCTCCGGCGCCAGCGCCCCGCAGGCGCCGGCCGAGACGACCAGCGTGGAGGCGGCCGGCGCGGGAACGCGGGCCTCGAGGTGCGCGGCACCGAGGCCGACGGCGACGATCTCGAGGCCGCCGCCGGAAAAGCGCGCGAACGGGCCGCCGGCCGCCGTCAGGCCCAGCTGGCGGGCGAGGCCGCGCGCTTCGACGTCCACGGCGGTGAGGACCAGCAGGCGAGGCACGCCCGTGGGCTCAGCCTTCGCTCGCCGCCTTGGCCGCTTGCCGCGACCGGAGCCACGCGGCGTAGGAGTTGCCGGCCGCGGTGTCCTTGCCGGAGAACCGGATCGCGCGGATCCGCGCGTAGGGGATCGTGGAGGGACCGCCGCGGTGCTGCTCGAAGAGCTGCACGAACGGCTCGGCGACGTCGCGGTTGCGGTTGAACAGGTAGCCGACCACCTCCCGGCCGTCGTCGAGCCGCAGCGTCACGTCGCCGCGGTAGTCGAAGGCGTGATCCACCACCTCGGCCAGCGTGGCGGCGTCGGGAATGTCGGGCGCCCAGCCCTCGAGACTGCGCTCGTCGCTCATGCGAGAGCTAGAGGCGGCCGGTCAGCGTGGCGGCGACGGACTCGCGGAAGCCCTTCCACGAGCTGAAGGTGTAGTCGACGGCGGTGGGCTCGTAGCCGCAGTGCACCATGCAGTCCTGGCATTTCTCCTTGCCGCTCTTGCGCCCGTACTCGTGCCAGCGCGTGGTCTCCATCAGCTCCTTGAACGTCACCGCGTAGCCCTCCTGGAGCAGGTAGCACGGGCGCTGCCAGCCGAAGAGGTTGTAGGTGGGATTGCCCCACGGCGTGCACTCGAAGTCCTGCTTGCCCATCAGGAACTGCAGAAACAGCGGCGACTGGTTGAACTTCCACCGCTTCTTGGGATTGGCGAGGACCTTCGAGAAGAGCTCGTTGGTCTTCTGCCGGCGCAGGAAGTGCTCCTGGTCGGGCGCCTTGGAGTAGCTGTAGCCGGGCGAGAGCATCATGCCCTCGACACCGAGGTCCATCATCTCGTCGAAGAACATCTGCATCCGGATGGGCGAGGCGTTGTCGAACAGCGTCGTGTTCGTCGTCACCCGGAAGCCGCGGCGCAGCGCCTCCTTGATGCCCGCCACCGCCTGGTCGAAGACGCCGTCGCGGCAGACGGCCTCGTCGTGCTCCTCGCGCAGCCCGTCCATGTGCACGCTGAAGGACAGGTACTTGGACGGCGTGAACAGGCCCGCCTCCAGCTTCTCCTTGAGGAGGATGGCGTTGGTGCAGAGGTAGACATACTTGCGCCGGGCCACCAGCGCCTTCACCAGCCGGCCGATGTCCGGGTACATGAGCGGCTCGCCGCCGGGAATGGAGACCATCGGCGCGCCGCACTCCTCCACCGCCGCCAGGCACTGCTCGACGGTGAGGTGCTTGCGCAGCACGTGGCCGGGATACTGGATCTTGCCGCCGCCGGCGCAGGCGAGGTTGCAGCGGAAGAGCGGCTCGAGCATCAGCACCAGCGGGTAGCGACGGCGACCGCGAAGCTTCTGCCCCAGCACGTACGTCGCCACCGTCCACATCTGCGAGACGGGAACGCTCATGCCTGCTGCTTCTCCAGACCCAGCCGCGCGCCGGGTCGCTGCGAGAGGGTCCACAAGGTCGCGGCCAGGACGGCGTGCAGCCCGGCGCCGACCACCAGCAGCCGCCACTCGCCGATCCAGCCCGTGACCGCCAGGTTGAACGCGAACACGGCGTAGTATAACGCGATCCCCGGCCAGCAAGAGCCCGGCACGGACGCCAGGCCCGCCGGTCGCCCGGGCGTGTCGTGCTCGCGCCACCCGCTCAACCAGAGAAAGCCGCCCACGCCCAGCGTGCCGACCACGATCCACCCCGCGAAGTTGCTCAGCGGCACCCCGAAATAGACGCCGCCGTCCGGGTAATAGAAGATGCGGCCCAGGAACCAGCGCTCGCCCCGCACCGCCACCGGGTCCATCACCACGTCGAGGGCCATCATGAGCACGCCCGAGACCAGCGCCAGCGCCGGACCCGGCACACGCCGGCCGCTCAGCGCGGCGCGCGCCAGGCAGAAGGCGGCGTAGGCCAGGAAGGTGAACGACAGGCAGTCCATGATCGGCACGTCGGCGACGAACAGCTCCTGCCCGCGGGTGGTGCCCGTGTAGTGGTACATCCCGAACGGGATGCCGATGCGGGTGGAGGTGAACTCGCACAGCCACGCCAGCGGCCCGAGCCAGCCGGCGAACAGCAGCGTGCGGCGCAGGCCGAGGTCCAGCATCCCCGCCAGCAGGAACGCGGCGAGGAAGCCGAACACGTACGGCCGCAGCGTCAAGGTCCCGACGAGGAGCTCCATGGCGTACGCCCCGGTAGTCCCGGGCCGAGAGTGCATGTTACCATCAGCGTTCGTGACGGCCCTCCACGATGCGATCTCCCGGGCCCAGCGGCATTTGCTGGGCCGGCAGGCGCCCGACGGCCACTGGATCGGGGAGCTGGAGGCCGACCGCGGGCTCACCGCCGAGCACCTGCTGCTCTGCCACCTGATCGATCGCGTCAACCGCGACACCGAGCCGCGCGCCGTCCGCTTCCTGCGCCGGCGCCAGAACCCCGACGGCGGCTGGAGCCTGTTCGAGGGCGGGACCTCCGACCTCTCGGCCACCATCAAGATCTACTTCGCGATGAAGATGGCCGGGGTGGACGTGGACGATCCCGTCATGGTCGCCGCCCGCGAGCGCATCCGGGCGATGGGCGGCCCCCCCCGCTCCAGCGTGTTCACCAAAATCTTGTTAGCGCTGTTCGGCGAGTACGACTGGAACGGCGTGCCGACCATGCCAGTGGAGATCATGCTGCTGCCGCCGCCGTTCTTCCTGTTCAACATCTACGAGGTCTCGTACTGGTCGCGCTGCGTGATCGTGCCGCTGCTGATCATCATGGACCGCAAGCCGATCAAGTGGCTGCCGCCGCGGCAGTCGCTGGACGAGCTGTGGCCGGTGCCGCGCGAGCAGGCCAGCCTGCGCTTCCCGCGCGTGCCGGAGCCGTTCTCGTGGCGCGGCCTGTTCTGGAAGAGCTTCTTCATCGGGGTGGACGACGGGCTCAAGATCTGGGAGCGCTTCTCGCCGCGGCCGCTGCGCAAGCGCGCCGTGGAGGCCGCGCGCCTGTGGCTCGAGGAGCGCCTGGCGGTCCCCGGCGGGCTGGGCGGCATCTACCCGGCGATGGCCAACTCGGTGCTCGCGCTGCGCCTGCTCGGCTATCCCGACGACCATCCGCTGATCGTCGGCCAGCTCAAGGAGATCGAGGCGCTGGCCTGCGAGGACGGCGACGAGCTCTACTATCAGCCCTGCGTCTCGCCGGTCTGGGACACCTGCCTGGCCGTCAACGCGCTGGTCGAGAGCGGGCTGCCGGGCGACGACCCGGCGCTGCTGCGCGCGGCGGAGTGGATGCTGGCCAAGCAGGTCGCGCTGCCCGGCGACTGGCAGGTCAAGCGCCCGCACGTGCAGCCGGGCGGCTGGGCCTTCCAGTACGACAACCCGTACTATCCCGACCTGGACGACACGGGGATGGTGCTGATGGCGCTCGAGAAGGTGCACGCCACGGACCCCGACCGCACGCGGCTGGCCAAGGAGCGCGGGCTCGGCTGGTTCCTCGGCATGCAGAACCAGGACGGCGGCTGGGCCTCGTTCGACGCCGACAACGACCGGATGTTCCTCAACAACATCCCCTTCGCCGACCACGGCGCCCTGCTCGATCCCTCGACCGAGGACCTCACGGGCCGGGGCCTGGAGCTGCTCGGCACGCTGGGTTACGGCCTGGACTTCGAGCCCGCCGACCGCGCGCTCGACTTCATCCGCCACAGCCAGCGCCACGACGGGCCCTGGTACGGCCGCTGGGGCGTCAACTATATCTACGGCACCTGGTCGGTGCTGCGCGGCCTGGGCGCCATCGGGGTGGACCCGCGGCACGAGTACGTGCAGCGCGCGGTGCGCTGGCTGATCCGCCGCCAGAACGCCGACGGCGGCTGGGGCGAGACCTGCGACAGCTACGTCAAGCCGGAGCTGGCGGGGCACGGGGCCTCGATCCCCAGCCAGACCGCGTGGGCGCTACTCGGCCTCTTCGCGGCGGGGACGACGTCGGGCCCGGCCGTCGAGGCCGGCATCGAGTACCTGCTGCGCACCCAGCGTGCCGACGGCGGCTGGGACGATCCGCTCTGGAACGGCACCGGCTTCCCGCGCGTGTTCTACCTCAAGTACCACCTCTACGCGGCCTATTTCCCGCTGTGGGCGCTGGGCGTGTACCGCAAGCACCGGGTGCATGACTGAGCAGCCGCTCGCGCCCGCGCTGCGCCCCGTTGAGGAGCTCGGCCGGCGGGCCATCGAGATCGTGGAGTCGATGGGGGGCTTCGGCGCCTTCCTGGTGCAGGCCCTGGCCGCACTCGTCACGCCGCCGTTCAAGCTGTGGGCGCTGCTCGGCCGCATCAACTACATCGGCTTCCGCTCGCTGCTGATCATCCTGCTGACCGGCGCCTTCACCGGGATGGTGCTCGGCCTGCAGATCTTCCTGACCCTCTCGCGCTTCGGCGCGGAGGCGTTCCTGGGCCCGGCCGTCGCGCTCTCGCTGATCCGCGAGCTGGGCCCGGTGCTGGCGGCGTTGATGGTCACCGGCCGCGCCGGCTCGGCGCTGACCGCCGAGCTCGGCATCATGCGCATCACCGAGCAGATCGACGCGCTGACGGTGATGGCGCTGTCGCCGATGCGCTACCTGGTGGCGCCGTCCATCCTGGCCGGGATCATCACCTTCCCCATGATGACGGCGCTGTTCGACGTCGTCGGCATCTTCGGTGGCTACGTGGTCGGCGTCGAGCTGCTGGGGCTCAGCCAGGGCACCTACTGGGGCGAGATGCAGACGTTCGTCAACATGGACGACATCTGGACCGGCTTCTGGAAGTCGGTGTCGTTCGGGATCATCGTGACCTGGGTCTGCACCTACAAGGGCTTCCACGTCTCGCGGGGCGCCGAGGGCGTGGCCCGGGCCACCACCCAGGCCGTCGTGCTCTCCTCCGTGCTGATCCTCGTCTGGGACTACTTCCTCGGCTCCGTGCTGCCGTAAGAAATGATCGTGGCCGTGCGAGCCGCAGCCGAAGGCGAGGCGAGCTTGTGATCAAGGTCGAAGGGTTGCGGAAGTCGTTCCATCGCCAGGCGGTCCTGCGCGGGATCGACCTCGAGGTGCCGGACGGCTCCATCACGATCATCATCGGGCGTAGCGGCGGCGGCAAGTCGGTCTTCCTCAAGCACCTGATCGGCCTCATGCGGCCCGACAGCGGGCGCATCGAGGTGGACGGCGTGGACTTCGCCGGCCTGTCGCCGCGCCAGCTCGACGACGTCCGCACGCGCTACGGCGTGGTCTTCCAGGGCGGCGCGCTGTTCGACTCGATGTCCTGCCGCGACAACGTGGCCTTCCCGCTGCGCGAGAAGCTGCACCTGCCGCGGCCGGAGATCGACAAGCGTGTGAGCATGGCCCTGGAGCGCGTGGGCCTGGCCGGGATCGGCGACAAGTTCCCCGAGGAGGTCTCGGGGGGCATGCGCAAGCGCGTGGCCATCGCGCGCGCCCTGATCACCGAGCCGGAGATCGTGTTCTTCGACGAGCCCACCACCGGCCTCGACCCGGTGCTGGTCAACACGATCCACCGGCTCATCCTCGAGCTGCACCGCCGCTCGCGCTTCACCGCGGTGATGGTCAGCCACGAGATTCCGGAGATCTTCGAGATCGCCGACCGGGTCGGCATGCTCCACGAGGGGCGTATCGTGGAGATCGGCCCCCCGGCCGCCATCCAGAGCTCTCAGAACCCGATCGTGCGACAGTTCATCCGGGGCGAACCGGACCCCGGGGGCTGAGCGTTACCCCAAGGAGGCGTCGATGGAGCGACGGACGAACGTGACGGTGGGCATCTTCCTGGTGCTGGGCATCTTGGCATTGGGGTACCTTTCCGTTAAACTCGGACGCGTTTCGTTCCTCGGTAGCTCCGGCTACATGGTGACCGTGGATTTCCCATCGGTGGGCGGCCTCAAGTCGGGCTCCAGCGTCGAGATCGCCGGGGTCGAGATCGGCCGCGTCGAGTCCATCCGGCTGGCCGATTACCAGGCGCGCGTGGTCCTGCGCCTGCAGAAGGACGTCAAGCTGCAAGAGGACTCGATCGCGTCCATCAAGACCAAGGGCCTGATCGGCGAGAAGTTCGTGCGGATCAGCCCCGGGGGCTCGGACAAGATCATCCCGCCGAACGGCCGCATCCGCGAGGTGGAGGCGCCCGTAGACTTCGAGGAGCTGCTGTCCAAGTACATCTTCGGGAAAGTGTAGGAGGCCGTCGATGACGTCGCTTGGCCGCTCCGCCGCGCTCGTGCTGCTCGCCACGATCGTCGGCCTCGCCCTGCCCCCCCGCCCGGCCGCCGCCGGCGCCCCGATGGACCAGCTCAAGACCCAGATCGACCGCGTCCTGAAGGTCCTCGACGATCCGGAGCTCCGCAAGGAGAGCCACGCCAAGGAGAAGCGCACGGCCGTGCGCAAGATCGCCAACGACATCTTCGACTTCAACGAGACCGCCCGCCGCTCGCTGGGCCGCCACTGGCAGGCGCGTACGCCCGCCGAGCAGACGGAGTTCGTCGAGCTGTTCAGCGACCTGCTGGAGCGCTCGTACCTGTCCAAGATCGAGCTGTACGGCGGCGAGAAGATCCAGTTCCTGAGCGACAGCATCGAGGGCGGCGACCAGGCCAAGGTGCTGACGAAGATCGTCACCAAGCAGGGCACCGAGATCCCGATCGAGTACCGCATGCACCGCAAGGGCGATCGCTGGCTCGTCTACGACGTCATCATCGAGGGCGTGAGCCTGGTGTCCAACTACCGCACGCAGTTCAACAAGATCATCCAGACCTCTTCCTACGCGGAGCTGGTGAAGAAGATGAAGACCAAGCAGGAAGAGCTGGCGGCCGGAACCCAGTCGTGAATGCCATCATCCTCGTGGCGGGTGTCGCGCGGCGCATGGCGCCGCTGACCGACACCACCCACAAGGCGCTGCTGCCCGTCGGCGGCCGCCCCGTGCTCAGCCGGATGCTGGAGGCGCTCGACGCCGCCCGCATCCGCCAGGTCACCCTCGTGGTCGGGCACTGCGCCGACCAGGTGCGCAAGATCGCCGGCGAGCGCGTGGGCCGCATGGCCGTGCGCTACGTGCACAACCCCGAGTACGCCCGCGGCTCGGTGATCTCCCTCTACGCCGCCCGCCAGTGCCTGCGCGAGCCGGTGCTGATCATGGACGCCGACGTCGTGTTCCCGCGCGAGTTCCTCACCCGCCTGCTGGCCCTGCCGGCGCCGAGCGCGCTGCTGGTGGACCGCAGCTTCAGCGACACCGGCGAGGAGGTCAAGGTCTACACGCGCGGCGAGCGCGTCATCGCGGTGGGCAAGAAGGTCGTGCCGGAGGCCTGGGACACCGTCGGCGAGGGCGTGGGCTTCTTCAAGTGCGGCGCCGAGGCGGCGCCCGAGCTCGTGCGCGGGCTGGCCCGGGTCATCGAGGAGAGCCGCGGCCTGGGCGAGTGGGAAGACGCCATTCACCTGCTGGCGCCGCACCGCCACGTCGGCTGGCTGGACGTGACCGGCCTGCCGTGGACCGAGATCGACTTCGTCGAGGACCTGCGTCGCGCCGAGGGCGAGGTCCTCCCACGCGTCGTCCGCCTCGACGGCGCGTGATCGGGCAGGCCGCCCTCTACCTCGTCAGCGCCGACGACGTCCGCGCCGCCCGCCTGCCCGTCGCCGGCCGTCCCGTCGCCTTCCGCGTGATCGTCGGCGCCGTGCGGGCCGGCGTCCGCCGCGTCGCCGTGCCCGTCGCGCTGCGCTCGCCCGACCTGGATGCCGCCCTGGCGACCTCGCCGGTGGCGCGCGCGGCGGTGGTGTGGCTCGGCG
>DASSLH010000230.1:0-2172 GCA_035689625.1 Candidatus Methylomirabilota bacterium
GTCGAGCAGCGACAGCGAGCCGAATACCGCCGTCTTCTGGAACGAGCGCACGAGGCCGCGCGCGGCCAGCGCGTGCAGCGGCGCGCCGGTGACGTCGCGGCCGTGCAGCCGCACGCGACCGGCATCGGGGCGCGCCAGGCCCGTGATGCAGTCGAACAGCGTGCTCTTGCCCGAGCCGTTGGGACCGATGATGCCGAGCAGCTCGCCGCCCGCGACCTCGAGGTCCACGCCGCCGAGCGCGATGACGCCGCCGTAGCGCTTGTGCATGCCGGTCACGGTCAGGACGGCGTCGCCGCTCACGCGCGAGCCCGGCGCCCGGCGAGTGCCGCCAGCGCCGGCCCCAGCCCGCCCGGCAGCCGGAAGACGAGCACGATCAGGAGCAGGCCATAGAGCACGAGCCGCCACTGCGGCGCGATGCGCAGCGCCTCCGGCACGAACAGGAAGACGAGCGTGCCAAGCAGCACGCCGCCCAGCGTCCCGGCGCCGCCGCCGAAGACGATCGTCAGCAGCGTCAGCGTGTGGAACACGTCGAACACGAGCGGATCGAGCACCGTCGTGTAGTGCGCGTAGAGGCTGCCGCCGAGGCCGGCCAACAGCGCGCCCAGCACGAACGCCGCCAGCTTGAAGCGCCACGTGTCCAGGCCGTACGCTTCGGCCAGCGTCTCGTCGTCGCGCAGCGCGATGAGCGCCCGGCCGGCGGCCGAGCCCGTGAGCGCGCGGAACGCCAGCGCGGCGACGACGGCGACGGCCAGCGTGAGGTAGTAGAAGTCCGTGACCGAGGCCAGCGCCACGCCGGCCAGCCGCGGCCGCGGGATGTCGATGAGGCCCATGTCGCCGCGCGTGAGGCCGACCCAGTTCTTGGCCACGCTCTCGCTGATCACGAGGAAGCCCAGGGTGACCATCACGAAGGAGTAGCTGCGCAGCCGCAGCGCCGGCACCGCCATCGGCACGGCCAGCAGCGCGCAGGCGATCCCCGCCGCCGGGAACGCCAGCCAGAACGGCCAGCCGAACCGCAGCGCCAGCAGCGCGGAGGCATAGGCGCCGATGCCGAAGAACGCGCCCTCGGCGAGGGACAGCAGGCCGGCGTAGCCGTAGACGAGGTTGAGCCCGAGCGCCGGCAGCAGGTAGATGAAGGAGAGGACGGCGACGTGCAGCGCGTAGTCGGACGTCACGCGCGGGGCCGCCAGCGCCGCCGCCAGCGCCAGCGCCGCCCAGCCCCAGGAGCTCACGCCCGCACGGAGACGCCGAACAGGCCGCGGGGCCGCACGAGCAGCATCGTGATCAGGATGACGAAGCCGACGGCGTCACGCAGCTGCAGCGTGAGGTAGCCGGCCACGAAGCTCTCCGTCACGCCGAGGATGAGGCCGCCGACGAGCGCGCCCGGCACGCTGCCCACACCGCCCAGCACGATGACCGCAAAGCAGCGCAGGACCATCGGCAGGCCCAGTGTCGTGCCCACGTTGACGAGCACGGGGCCCACCAGCGCCCCCGCCAGGCCGGCGAACGTCACGCCCAGCGTGAAGGTGACCCGCGCCACCCGCTCGACGTCGAGCCCGACGACCGCGCACGCCTCGCGGTTCTGCGCCACCGCGCGCATCGCCCGTCCCAGCCGCGTGCGCCGCACCAGCCACGCCAGCCCCGCGAACGCCAGCGCGGCCGCCGCGAAGATCACGAGCTGCTGGCCGACGATGCCGACGTCACCGATCGCCACCGGCGTGATCCACCCGCCCCCGAAGAACTTCGGCGACGCGCCCCACACGATTTGCGCCCCGTTCTGCAGCACCAGCTGCACCCCCAGCGTCGCGAGCACCGCCATCGCCAGCGGCATCACCAGCAGGCGCTCCATCAACACCCGCGACACGACATACCCGATGGCCGCTGACGCCATCGCCGCCCCCACCACCGCCACGACGTAGGGCCACCTGAGCCGATCCAGCACCGTCCACGCGATGAGCGCCCCGAGCATGTAGTACTCACCATGTGCAAAGTTGATCGCGCGCAGGACGCTGAAGATCAGGACGAGCCCCACCGCCACCAGCGCATACGTCATCCCGGTGAGAATGCCGTTGGTCAGCTGCTGGACGAACTCGACCACGATCACCCCCGGGGTTGTCGGTCGCGGTTCTTACGACGTGGCGCGGCGGGGGGCGGGGCGGAGTGGGGGCGCTGGGA
>DASSLH010000231.1:0-4158 GCA_035689625.1 Candidatus Methylomirabilota bacterium
GCCAGACATAGAGCGCCAGTGTACCGCCGATGAGCGCGAACGGAAGGTTCAGCATGATCAAAAGAGCGGCGCCGACCGACTGGAAGGCGCCGAACAGCAGGATGAAGATGATGAAGACCACCAGCGGCACGATGATGGCCAGCCGCGCCAGCGCCCGCTGCTGGTCCTCGAAGCGGCCGCTCCACACCATGCGGTAGCCCTCGGGCAGCCGCACCGCCGCCTCGACCTTGCGCATGGCCTCGGCGACCAGGCCGCCCATGTCGCGCTCGCGCACGCTCCACTTGATGGCCATCCGCCGCACGTTGCCCTCGCGCAGGACCTCGGACACTCCGTCGGCCTTGATGAACTCCGCCAGCTGGACGAGCGGGATCCGCTCGCCGCCCGGCGCGCTGATCGCGAGGTTGCGCAGCGCGCTGATCGCGTCACCGTCCTGGGCCACGCGCACGGCGATGTCGAAGCGCCGCTCGCCCTCGAACATCTGGGTGACGACGCGGCCCTTGGTGGCCGCCTCGATGGCGTCCTGGATATCCTGCACGTTGATGCCGTAGCGGGCGGCGGCCGCCCGGTCCACGACGATCTGCAGCTGGGGCAGCCCGGTCAGGTGGTCCCAGTCGAGATCGGTAACCCCGCGGACGTCCTTCAGCACGGTCGCGATCTCGCGAGCCTTGGCGTCCATCGTGAAGATGTCGGGGCCGTAGAGCTTGATCGCCAGCTCGCCCTTCACGCCGGCCAGCGCCTCGTCCACGTTGTCCTTGATCGGCTGCGAGAAGTTCAGCGTGAAGCCCGGCATGTCGGCCAGCGCCGCGCGCATGCGCTCGATCAGCGCGTCGCGATCGGGATCGTGCCACTCCTCGCGCGGCTTGAGGCCCACGTAGAACTCGACGTTGTCGGGGCCCTCGGGATCGGTGCCGTCGTCGGGGGCGCCGAGCTGGGAGACCACCACGCGGACCTCCGGAAACTTCAGCAGCCGCTCGCGGATCTCGCGCGTGTAGGGCTTCACCCCCTCGGTCGAGATGCCGATGGGGAACTGCGCGCGCACCCACATGTCGCCCTCGTCCAGCTCGGGCAGGAACTCCTTGCCGAGCAGCGTGAAGACGACCAGCGCCACCGCGAGGGCGCCGGCGGCGCCGAGCACGGGAACGATCGGGCGGCGCAGGCACCAGCGCAGCGCCGGCCCGTACGGGCGCCGCAGCCAGCGCAGCAGCGGGCTCTCGCGCTCGGAGGGCGGCCGCCGGAACAGGAACGAGGACAGCACCGGGATCAGCGTGAGCGTCAGCAGCAGCGAGCCGATGACCGCCAGCGAGATGGTCAGCGCCATGGGCCGGAACAGCTTGCCCTCGATGCGCTGGAACGTGAGGATCGGCACGTAGACCGTCATGATGATGAGGACGGCGAACGTCAGCGGCCGGGCAACCTCCATCGCCGCGTGCTGCACCTCGCGCACCACGCGGTGGCCGGTCGGCTTGTGCTCGGCCAGGTGGCGCATGATGTTCTCGGCCATGATGACGGCGCCGTCCACGATGATCCCGAAGTCGATCGCGCCCAGCGACAACAGATTCGACGGCACCCCGCGCAGGTCCATGAACACGAAGGCGAACAGCAGCGACAGCGGGATCGTCAGCGCCACGATGACGGCTGCCCGGACGTTGTAGAGGAACAGCGAGAGCAGCACGATGACCAGCCCGGCGCCCTCGACCAGGTTGCGCAGCACCGTGGTGACCGTGCGCCGCACCAGCACGTCGCGGCTGTAGTAGGGGCGCAGCTGGACGCCGGCCGGCAGCGCCTTCTGGATCTCCGGCAGGCGCGCCTTCACCGCCTCGATCACCCGGCCGGGGTTCTCGCCCTTGCGCATGAGCACGATGCCCTGCACGAGGTCGTCCTCGTGGTCGCGGCCGAGATAGCCGAGCCGGATGGCGTGGCCGATCTCGACGTGCCCCACGTCGCCCACCCGCACCGGCGTCCCCTTCTGGGCTGAGATCACGACGTGCTCGATGTCGCGCGGCGTCTGCAGCAGGCCGATGCCGCGCACGGTGAGCGCGTACTGGCCCTGGGGGATGTAGCTGCCGCCGGCGTTGGCGTTGTTGGCGCCGACCGCGTCGAAGACCTGCTTGAGGGTGACGCCGTAGGCGCGCAGGCGCGCGGGATCCACCATGACCTGGTACTGCTTGGTCCCGCCGCCCCAGGAGACCACGTCGGCCACCCCGGGGATCTTACGGAACTCGCGCTCGAGCACCCACGTCTGCAGCGCCTTGAGGTCGACCAGCGACATCGTCGCCGACTCCAGCGTGTAGCGGTACACCTCGCCGATCACGCTCGACAGCGGGCCCAGCGCGGGCTTGGCGTCGGCCGGGATGTCGGCCTGGGCGATGCGCTCCTGCGCCTGCTGGCGGGCCCAGTAGTCGTCGGTGCCGTCGGCGAAGATCACCTTGATGTTGGAGAGACCGAAGAGCGTGTCGGAGCGCAGGAACGTCACGTTGGCGATGCCGTTGAGCTCGTTCTCCAGCGGGATCGTGATGAGCCGCTCGACCTCCTCGGCGGCGTGGCCCGGCCACAGCGTGATCACCTCCACGGTGACGTCGCCGACGTCGGGATAGGCCTCGATGGGCAGCCGGTAGTACGAGGCGATGCCGCCGGCGGTGAGGAGCAGGGCCAGGGCCAGCGTGATGAAGCGCTGGTGGAGGGCGAAGGCGATGAGGCGGGTGATCACTGCGCCGACGACTTCAGCAGGATGCTGCCTCGCCCGACGACGCGATCGCCCGGCACCACACCGCTCACGACCTCCACGCGGTCGCCGAGGTCGGCGCCCAGCCGCACGGGGCGGCGCTCGGCGGCGCCGGGGCCGGTGGCGATCAGCACGAACGTCGCGGCGCCCTCGCGGTGCACGGCGTCCTGCGGCAGCGTGAGCACGCGGGTGGTGCCGGTGGCCAGCGCGACGTTGACGAACATCTCGGCCTTCAGCGCGCGACCGCGGTTGGGCACGACGGCGCGGACCTTCACCGTGCGCGTGTCCTTGTCCACCGCGTCGCTGATGTAGCTGACGGCGCCCTCGTAGCGCTCGCCCGGGCAGCAGCGCAGCGTGACGGTCATGGGCTCGCCGCGCCGCAGCCGCGGCACGTCGGGCTCGTACACGTCGGCGACGACCCAGACCGTGGAGAGGTCGGCGATGACGAACAGGTTGACCGGCGTGTCGGACTGCGCATAGGCGACGACCTGCCCGGGCGTCACGTTGCGCTCGACGACGACGCCGCTGCGCGGCGCCGTCAGCGTGATCGCCGTCGTCGCGTCGGCGCGGGCCGCGATGTCGGCCAGGCGCTCGGCCGGCACGCCGAGCGTGCGCAGCCGGGCGGCCGCGCGCTCGCGCTCGGCCACGGCCTTGCGGGCGTCGTTCTCGGCCTCGCGGATCTCCTTCTGCGCGACGGCCTTCACCTCCAGCAGCTCGCGGGCCAGCCGCAGCGCGGCGTCCGCGCGCTCCACGTCGGCCACCGCCTTGGCGTAGTCGGCCTTGGCGGCGCCGAGGTCGGCGCTGTCCAGCGTGAGCAACCGGGCGCCCGGCTCGACCACGTCGCCGGGCCGCGCGTAGACCTCGAGGACGCGGCCGGTGACCGGCGCGTGCACGCGCACGAGCGCCTCCTCGTTGAACTGCACCTTGCCGGTGGTCTCGACCACCGCCGCCCGCGACTGGTACTCCGGCGTCACGACCTGCGGCGCGAGGCTGGTGGGCGAGGCGGCGGGCGTGGCCGCCCTGGACGCGGCCGGCGGCGTGGCGGGCGACTCGCCGCAACCGGCGGCGAGCAGCGCGACCAGCGCGACGATGGACAACAGATGAAGCGTCATCTCATTTCTCCAATGGGCTGCCGACGGCGGCTTCCAGCTGATAGACGGCCGACCAGTAATTGCCGAGCGCGCGGAGGTGCTCGACGGCGGTCTCGCGATACGTGCGCTGGGCGTCGAGGAAGTCGAGCAGGCTCACACCGCCGCGCCGGTAGGCGAACTCGACGGTCTCCCGCGCCCGCTGGGCCTTGGGCAGATAGGTGTCACGCAGCAGCACGACGCGCTCGCGCTGGATCGTCAGGCCCGCATACGCGGTGTCCACGTCGGCCAGGACCTGCACGGCGGCAGCGTCGCGCAGCGCGGCCGTCCGGTCCACCTCGGAGAGCG
>DASSLH010000232.1:0-2729 GCA_035689625.1 Candidatus Methylomirabilota bacterium
GCGCGCTTCCGCAGCGAGGAGTTCAAGACCGGCTTCTTCGGCGACATGCAGCAGATCTTCGACGGCGCCATCGCGCTGATGATGGACGCCGGCCGCGCGGAGGCCGCGCTGGAGACGAGCGAACGCAGCCGCGCCCGCGCGCTGCTCGACCTCGTTCGCGGCCGGGTGAAGACCAGTGCCGGCGCCGAGGCGGTGGCCGAGCCGCTCAGGCGCACGCGCTCGGTCGCGGATCTCGAGGCCGCCGCGCCGGAGGGGGGCGCGATCGTCGAGTACCACGTCACGCCGACCCGGACGTTCGCGTGGGTCGTGCGGCGCAGCGGCGTGACCCCGGTGACGATCACCGTCGAGCAGCGCGCGCTGGCTGCCGCCATCACCCCGCTGAACGCGGCGATCCGCGCGCGCGGCGCCGACGTGCCGACGCAGGCCGCCGCGCTCTACCAGCGGTTGGTGCGGCCGCTGGGACTGGCGCCCGGCGAGCCGATCGTCGTCGTCGCGCACGACGTGCTGCACCACGTGCCGTTCCAGGCGCTGCGCGGGCCCTCCGGCTGGCTCATCGAGGAGCGTGCCGTCTCCTACGCGCCCTCGGCCAGCGTGCTCGCGCACCTGGTCGCCCAGCCGGCCCGCGAGCGCAAGCACCTGCTGGCGCTGGGCAACCCCGACCTCGGCAGCGCGCGGCTGGCGCTGCCGGGCGCCCAGCGCGAGGTCGAGACGCTCGGCGGCCTCTACAGCGGCTCCGAGGTCTACGTCCGGCAGGACGCCACCAAGGAGCGGCTGCTGGCCCGGGCGCCCGAGAGCCAGCTGCTGCACGTCGGCGCCCACGCCGAGGTGGACGAGGTGGATCCGCTCTACTCCGTCATCCGCCTGGCCCGCTCGGAGAAGGTCCCCGGCGAGCTGGAGGCCCACGAGATCTATCGCGTGAACCTCAACCGCAGCGCCATCGTCGCGCTGAGCGCCTGCGAGACGGGCGTGGGCCGCTTCAGCCGCGGCGACGAGCCGTGGGGCTTCACGCGGCCGGTGCTCTCGGCCGGCGCCCCCGCCATGCTGGTCTCGCTCTGGGAGGTCGAGGACGCGGCGACCGCGCGCACGATGGCGCGCTTCTACCGCGAGCTGCCGGTCGGCAGCGCCCGCGACGCGCTGCGGGCGGCCCAGCGGGAGGTGCTGGGCGATCCGCGCACCGCGCACCCGTTCTTCTGGGCGCCGTTCGTGCTCGTGGGGGACTGGCGATGAGCCGTCCGCTGCTGGTCCTCGCGATCCTGCCGGCGCTCACCGGCTGCACGACGATCCGCCCCGCCTATGAGCGGCTGGCGTCCGAGGAGGCCGTGCCCGCGTGGGACGGCGGCGACCCGCCCGGCACCCCGGGCCCCAACGACATCGGTCAGTCCGGCGGCAACGCCGACCGCGGCGAGCAATAGACGCCGTCAGCATTTCCGGACATTGACGGCTTCGTGCGTGCGCACCTAGAATGCGTGCGTGCGTAGCCGTCCTTTCCGCCGAACGAGCGCGGCCCCGACACCCCCACGACACAAGGAGCCCGTGCATGGCTGAGACGAAGAACGATCGGCGGCAGGCCCTCGAGCTGGCGATCTCGCAGATCGAGCGACAGTTCGGCAAGGGCTCCGTCATGCGCCTGGGCGCCGGCGGCCCGCTCGAGGAGATCTCCGTCATCCCGACCGGCGCGCTGTCGCTCGACGCCGCGCTCGGCATCGGCGGCCTGCCGCGCGGGCGCGTGGTCGAGATCTACGGCCCGGAGTCGTCGGGCAAGACCACCCTGGCCCTGCACGTCATCGCCGAGGCCCAGCGGCTGGGCGGCATCGCGGCCTTCATCGACGCCGAGCACGCCCTCGATCCCATCTACGCCAAGAAGCTCGGCGTCAACACCGACGAGCTGCTGATCTCGCAGCCCGACACCGGCGAGCAGGCGCTGGAGATCGCCGAGACGCTGGTGCGCTCCAACGCGGTGGACGTCATCGTGATCGACTCGGTCGCCGCGCTGGTGCCGCGGGCGGAGCTCGACGGCGACATGGGCGACTCGCTGCCCGGCCTGCAGGCGCGCCTCATGTCGCAGGCGCTGCGCAAGCTCACCGCCGCCATCTCGCGCTCGGGCGGCGTGGTCATCTTCATCAACCAGATCCGCGAGAAGATCGGGGTCATGTTCGGGTCGCCGGAGACGACCACCGGCGGCCGCGCGCTGAAGTTCTACGCCTCCATTCGCCTCGACATCCGCCGGCAGGACGCGATCAAGCAGGGCACCGAGTCCATCGGCGTGCGTACCAAGGTCAAGGTCGTCAAGAACAAGCTGGCCCCGCCCTTCCGCGAGGCCGAGTTCGACGTGCTCTACGGCGAGGGCATCTCCAAGGCCGGCACCGTCCTCGACGCCGCCGTCGAGCAGAGCCTCGTCGAGAAGTCGGGCACCTGGTACACGTTCAAGAACGAGCGGATCGGGCAGGGGCGCGAGAACGCCAAGAGGTGGCTACAGGAGAATCCCACGGCGCTCGCCGACCTCGAGGCCAAGGTCCGCGAGGCGCTCGGGCTGCGGCCGGCGTCGCCGCTGAAGTAGCCCGCCATCCCCACGCCGCGGCGGGTCCTCGACGCCAAGGCCGCCCGCCTGGCGGCGGGCGACCTGCTCGCGCGCCACGCCTGGACGCGGGCCGGGCTCACGGCCCGCCTGCGCCGTCGCGGCGCTCCGCCCGAGGTCGCCGCCGACGTCGTCGCCGACCTGGCGGGGCGCG
>DASSLH010000233.1:0-8566 GCA_035689625.1 Candidatus Methylomirabilota bacterium
CCGGGGTCGCCCTCGCCCGCCGCCAGCGTCGCGAAGGCCAGCGTGTCGGCGGGCGCGCCGGCGCCGACGTGGATCCAGTGGCGCACGCGCGGCAGGTGCTTGCGGGCGGCCGCGACGGCCGGCGCGCTGGCCGGCTCGGCCACGACGGCCACGGCCTCGGCGTCCTCGGCGCAGTAGCGCACCTCGCCCTCGGCGTAGCGCCAGTTCAGCGGGGTGGCGATCGCGCCCAGCTTCTGGCAGGCCCAGTAGAGCGCGACGTGCTCGAGGCGGTTCTTGAGCAGCAGCACGACGTGGTCGCCCCTGGCGATGCCCAGCCGCGCCAGCGCGGCCGCCACGCGGTTGGCGCGCGCCTCCAGCTCGCGGTAGGTCGCGCGCTGCCCGCCGTCGGCGACGGCCTCGGCGCCGGGCGCGCGCTCGGCCGCCACCGTCAGCGCGCGGGCGAGCATCAGAAGCCTTCGAGCACGATCTTGCCGATCACGTGGCCGCCCTCCAGCAGCGCGTGGGCGCGCTTGAGGTTGGCGGCGTTGATCGTGCCCAGCCGCGTGGTGGCCGTCGTCGTCAGCGTGCCGGCCTCGAACAGCGCGGCGGCCTCGTCGAGGATCTCGTGCTGCACGATCATGTCCGCCGTCTGGAAGGTGGGCCGCGTGAACATCAGCTCCCAGGCGAACGTCACGCTCTTGCCCATGAGCGGGCCCAGGTCCACCGGCTTCTGGGTGCCGACGATCGCGCAGATCTTGCCCTGCGGCGCGATGATCCGCGCGAAGGCCGGGAAGTGCTGGTCGGTGCTGTTGAGACAGAGGACGTAGTCCACCTGCGGGCGCCCCAGCGCGGCCAGCTCGTCGCCGAGGTCCTTCGTGTGATCGATCACCTCGTTGGCGCCGAGCCGGCGCGCCCACTCCGCGGACTCCGGCCGCGACGCCGTCGCGACGACGGTCAGCCGCGCGAGCTTGCGCGCCAGCTGGATGGCGATCGAGCCCACGCCGCCGGCGCCGCCGATGATCAGCACGCTGCGCCCGGGCGCGCCGGCCGGGCGCACGATCCCCAGGCGATCGAACAGCGCCTCCCAGGCGGTCAGCGTCGTCAGCGGCAGCGCGGCGGCGTCGGCGAAGCGCAGGTTGCGCGGCTTGCGTCCCACGATGCGCTCGTCCACCAGGTGCCGCTCGCTGTTGCCGCCCGGGCGCGTGCGGCTGCCGGCGTAGTACACGGCCTCGCCCGCCTTGAACAGCGTCGCCTCGGGGCCAGCGGCCTTGACGACGCCGGCCACGTCCCAGCCCAGGATCTTCGGCGCCGTCTCCACGTCGGCCCTGGGCGCGCGGACCTTGTAATCCACCGGGTTGACGGCGATGGCCTTGACCTCGACGAGCAGGTCGCGGCCGGTCGCGACGGGCTCCGGCACCTCGAGGTCCAGCAGCGACTCGGGATGCCCGATCGGCAGGTAGCGGTAGAGGCCGACGGCCTTCACGCGCGCTAGGATACCCGCGCTTGACGGCACGGGGAAAGTCCGCGACGATCCCGGGCCATGACGGCCCGGGCCGACGTCGTGGGCAGCCTGCTGCGCCCCACCTACCTGCGCGACGCGCGCGCCGCCGCCCGCCGCGGCGCCCTCGACGACGCCGCGCTGCGCGCGGTCGAGGACCGCGCGATCCTGGAGGCCATCGCCCTGCAGGAGCGGGCCGGCCTGGACGTGATCACCGACGGCGAGCTGCGGCGCAACTCCTGGGTCGTCACGATCCCGCTGCGCGAGGAAGGCGCCCGGCGCGCGCCGCTGGCCGGCTTCGACTTCCTGCCGGCCGATCCCGGCTGGTGGTCGCTGTGGAAGGAGCCGGACGGCAGCCGCGCGACGGTGTGGACGCAGGCCACGCGGCCGTTCGTCACCCGCCGGATCGAGGTCGTGCGCGACATCGTCGCCGACGAGTATGCGTTCCTCAAGGCGCACGCCCACGCGCGCAGCAAGCTGACGATCCCGGCGCCGTCCTGGCATCGCATCTTCTGGCACCCCGAGCACTCGCGGGCCGCCTATCCCACGCCCGAGGACTTCCTGCGCGACGTCGCCGACTACCTGCGCACGCGCGTGATCCCGCGCCTGATCGCCGCCGGCGGCGACTACATCCAGCTGGACGCGCCGAACTACGCGCAGTGGCACGTGGACCCCGACAACCGCGCGGCCTTCGAGCGCTGGGGCCACGACATGGCCGCCGAGCTGGTGGCCGACGCCGAGCTCGACAACCTCGCCGTGCAAGGCGTTGCGGGGATCACACGCGCGATTCACATCTGCCGCGGCAACGCGCCAGGCGGCCGCTGGCTGGCCAACGGCGGCTACGAGGCGATCGCCGGCACGGTCTTCCCGCGCCTGACGCACTTCGACCGGCTGCTGCTGGAGTACGACACGCCGCGCGCCGGCGACTTCGCCCCGCTGCGCCACGTGCGCCCGCCGGCCGAGGTCGTGCTCGGGCTGCTCACGACGAAGACGGGCGACCTCGAGGACGCCGCCCAGGTCGCCGCGCGCGTGCGCGAGGCGGCGCGGCTGGTGCCGCTAGCGCGGCTGGCGCTCAGCTCGCAGTGCGGCTTCGCCTCCGGCGAGGCCGGCAATCCGCTCACGCCCGAGCAGCAGGAGGCCAAGCTGCGGCTCGTCGGACGCGTTGCGCGCGAGGTGTGGTCGGCGTAGTTCTTGCACCGGTCGGCCACCAGAGGGAGAACCTATGAGTACGATCCTTCTGGTGATCTTGATCCTGCTGCTGGTCGGCGCGCTGCCGACCTGGCCGTACAGCTCGGGCTGGGGCTACTACCCCAGCGGCGGTCTCGGCCTGATCCTGCTGATCGTCATCATCCTGGCCGTCACCGGACGGCTCTGATCCTCAGGGCTCAGCAGCACGCAGTCGCGCGGCTCGACGCTGACGAAGACCTCCGCGCCTTCGTCGAGGAGGTCGCCGGTCGCGCAGCGCACGACCAGCGCGCGGCCGTCCCAGTCGACTCAGGTACGCCGGCTTGTAAGCGGCGTGCTCGGGCGACTGGTAGAGGCCCGGGCGAGGTCGGCGCCCGTGGAGAAGTCGAGGACCCTCGTCGCCGCGCGCGCCGGCGCCGGCGCGCTGAGCAGCGGCGCGGCCGCCACGAGCGCGGTGCCGCGCAGCAGATCGCGGCGGGTGACGGAGCCACGGTGGGGATCGAGCATGCCGGAGGCCTTCCCTGTCGTCGAATCGCGCCGAGCCGGCGCGGCTAGTCTACTCCAGGTGGCGGCGCGCTCAGGCCTCGGCCACCGGTAGGCGCACGGTGAACTCGCTGCCGGCGCCGGGCCCGGCGCTCCAGGCGGCGACGGAGCCGCCGTGCAGCTCCACCAGCCGCTTGACCAGTGCCAGCCCCAGGCCGAGGCCGCCGCGCGAGCGGTCGAGCGCCTGCGGCTCCTGCGCGAACACGTCGAACACGCGCGCGAGCAGCTCGGGGGGGATGCCCTTGCCGCTGTCGCGCACGCGCAGCACGGCGTCGCGCCCCTCGCGGGCGACGCTGACGTCCACGCGGCCGCCGGGCGGCGTGTACTTCACCGCGTTGTCCACGAGGTTGCCGACGACCTGCTCGAGGCGGGCGGCGTCGCCCCAGACCGGGACCGCGTCGCCGGTGAGGCTGACCTCGTGCTGCCGCGCCCGGCCGCTCTGGCTGAGCGCGTCCAGGCAGCGGCCGGCGACCTCGCGCAGGTCTACGCGCTGCGAGCGCATCGCGATCTTGCCGGAGGTCACGCGCGCCACGTCGAGCAGGTCGTCTACCAGGCGCGTGAGCAGCCCGGCCTGGCGGGCGATGATCTCGGTGAGCTGGCGCGTCTGGGCGTCGCCGGTCACGCGCTCCAGCACCGCCACCGCGTTGGTGATCGTGCCGAGCGGGTTGCGCAGCTCGTGGCTCAGCATGGCCAGGAACTCGTCCTTGGCGCGGTTGGCCGCCCGCAGCGACTCGGCCAGCGCCTCCGCCTCCTCGCGCCGCGACCGGTTGTCGCGCTCGAGCTGCGTGCGCTCGGTGATGTCGAGCGACACGCTGAGCACGGCCGGCGCGCCGGCGTACGTCATCACCTCCGAGTTGACGAGCAGCCGCCGCCGCTCGCCGTTCTTGGCCTGGAACGTCACCTCGAAGTCGCGCACCCGGCCCTCGCGCTGGAGCAGCCGCACCATCCGGTCGCGCTCCTCGGCCCGCACCCAGAAGCCGAGCTCGGGCTTGGTGCGGCCGAGCATCTCCTCGCGCGCGTAGCCGCTGTGCCGCACGGCCGCCTCGTTCACCTCGAGGTGGCGGCCGTCGTGCAGGTCGGTGATGGTCATCGGCAGCGGGTTGGCGTGGAAGGCCAGCATGAAGCGGCGCTCGCTCTCGCGCAGCGCCGCCTCGGCCCGCACGCGATCGGTGATGTCGGTCAGCGCGCTGACGATGCACGGCCGGCCCTCGAGAACGACGACGTCGGCGTTGAGCACGGTGACGCGCTCCTCGCCGCTCTTGGTCCTAAAGCGCGCCTCCTGGTCGCGCACGCCGCGCCCGGCCCGCAGGGCGGCCAGGCCGGCCAGCCGCTCGTCCGGATTCATCCACAGGCCCAGCTCGACCACCGTGCGCCCGAGGATCTCCTCGCGCGTGTAGCCGGTCGTCTTCAGGAAGGCCTCGTTGACGTCGCGGATGCGCCCGTCGTCGAGCCCGGTGACGCACAGGATCGCGGGGCTCAGCTCGAACGCGGCGCGCAGCTTGGCGCGGTCGTCGAGGTCGCCGGACGCCACTTACTTCCTGGCCGTCGCGCGCTCCGCCTCGACCTGTCCCTGCCGCGCGTAGTCGATCGCCTCCGACAGCACGCGGGCCAGCTCCTGGGGCGCGTGGAATCCCATGGAGTTCTCGGCCGCCACGAAGTCCAGCCGCCACTGCGCCTCGCGCTGCCGCCCCAGCGCCGGCGCCAGCCGGTCGTCGGCGACGCCGGCCTTGCGGGCGGCGTTGATGGCGTCGAGCATGTCGGTGGTCGCCTTGGCCGCGCACTGCACGAGCGCGTAGTGCCGGTCCTGGACGTTCAGCACGCGCGCCTGAAGATCTTTTTCCTCGACGGCGTGGCAGGGCGGGCAGGCGCGGCTGACGTTGAGCAGCGGGCTGCGCACCCAGTGATCGCTCACCTTCTGGGCGCCGACGCAGTGGACTCGGTTCATCCTCGGGTATTCTGCCTCACTCCCACGTCCAGTCGCGAATTTCCGGCAGGTCCTCGCCGTAGCGGCCGATGTACTCCCTGTGCTCGAGCAGCCGGTCGCGCAGCATCTGCTTGACGTAGGCCATCCGCGCGCCGAGCCCCGGCACGCGGTCGAGCACGTCGCCCACCAGGTGGAACCGGTCCAGGTCGTTGAGCACGACCATGTCGAACGGCGTCGTGGTCGTCCCCTCCTCCTTGTAGCCGCGCACGTGGAGGTTGTCGTGATTGGTGCGCCGGTAGGTCAGCCGGTGGATCAGCCACGGGTAGCCGTGGAAGGCGAAGATGATCGGCTTGTCGCGCGTGAACAGGTCGTCGAAGTCGCGGTCGCTGAGCCCGTGCGGATGCTCGCGCTGCGGCTGCAGCGTCATGAGGTCCACCACGTTGACGACGCGCACCTTGAGCTCGGGGACGTGCTCGCGCAGCAGCTTGGCGGCCGCCAGCGTCTCCAGCGTCGGCACGTCGCCGCAGCAGGCGAGCACGACGTCGGGCTCGTGGCCAGCGTCGTTGCTGGCCCACGGCCAGATGCCGAGCCCGGCCGTGCAGTGCTTCACCGCCTCGTCCATCGTCAGGTACTGCAGCGCCGGCTGCTTGCCGGCAACGATCACGTTGACGTAGTGGCGGCTGCGCAGGCAGTGGTCGGTCACCGACAGCAGCGTGTTGGCGTCAGGCGGCAGGTAGACACGGATCACCTCGGCCTTCTTGTTCACGACGTGGTCGATGAAGCCGGGGTCCTGGTGGCTGAAGCCGTTGTGGTCCTGGCGCCACACGTGCGAGGACAGCAGGTAGTTCAGCGAGGCCAGCGGGCGCCGCCACGGGATCTGCCGGGTCGTCTTGAGCCACTTGGCGTGCTGGTTGAACATCGAGTCCACGATGTGGATGAACGCCTCGTAGCAGTTGAAGAAGCCGTGGCGGCCGGTGAGCAGATAGCCCTCCAGCCAGCCCTGCATCTGGTGCTCGCTCAGCATCTCCAGCACCCGGCCCGTCTCGGACAGGCTCTCGTCGGTCTTGAGGATCTCCGCCGCCGTCATGCGGTCGGTGGCCTCGAACACCGCGCCCCAGCGGTTGGACGTCGTCTCGTCGGGGCCGAAGACACGGAAGTTGCGCGCGTCCTCGTTGAGTCGCAGCACGTCGCGGACGAACGCGCCCTGCACCTGCGTGGAGGACAGCGCGACGACGCCGCGGCGGGTGACGTCCACGGCGTAGTCGCGGAAGTCGGGCAGGCGGAGGTCGCGCAGCAACAGGCCGCCGTTGGTGTGCGGGTTGGCGCTCATGCGCCGCTCGCCGCGCGGGGCCAGCGCGGCCAGGTCGGGTCGGAGCCGGCCGCGCTCGTCGAACAGCTCGGCGGGCCGGTAGCTCTTCATCCAGCGCTCGAGCAGCGTGACGTGCTCGGGCTTGTCGAACAGCTCGGCGAGCGGCACCTGGTGCGAGCGCCACGTGCCCTCCACGAGCTTGCCGTCCACCTCGTGGGGACCGGTCCAGCCCTTGGGCGTGCGCAGCACGATCATCGGCCAGCGCGGGCGCTGCCGCCAGTCGAAGCCCCGCTCGCGGGCCTGGCGCTGGATGCGCGCGATCTCGTCGAGCACGGTGTCGAGGGTGCCCGCCAGAAGCTGGTGCACGGCCTCGGGCTCGTCACCCTCCACGAAGTACGGCGTGTGGCCGTAGCCGCGCAGCAGCGCGTCCAGCTCCTCGTGGCTGATGCGCGCCAGCACGGTCGGCCCGGCGATCTTGTAGCCGTTGAGGTGCAGGATCGGCAGCACGGCGCCGTCGCGGGCGGGGTTGACGAACTTGTTGGAGTGCCAGGAGGTCGCCAGCGGGCCGGTCTCGGCCTCGCCGTCGCCGATGACGCAGGCCACGACGAGGTCGGGGTTGTCGAACGCGGCGCCGTAGGCGTGGGAGAGCGCGTAGCCGAGCTCGCCGCCCTCGTGCATCGAGCCCGGCGTCTCCGGCGCGTGGTGGCTCGGGATGCCGCCCGGGAACGAGAACTGCTTGAACAGGCGCTTCATGCCGGCGGCGTCCGGCCCGACGTCGGGATAGACCTCGCTGTAGGTCCCCTCGAGGTAAGCGTTCGCGACCAGGCCGGGGCCGCCGTGACCGGGGCCGGCGATGTAGATCATGTCGAGGTCGCGCGCGGTGATGACGCGGTTGAGGTGCGCGTAGACGAGGTTGAGGCCGGGCGTGGTGCCGAAGTGGCCGAGCAGGCGCGGCTTGATGTGGCGCGTGCTCAGCGGCTCGGTCAGCAGCGGATTGTCGTAGAGGTAGATCTGCCCGACCGAGAGATAGTTCGCCGCCCGCCACCAGGCGTCGATCTTCGCCAGCGCGTCCCGCGACAGCGGTCCCCTCATCGCTGCGTTCCTCCGGCGCGCGCCGCGCGCGCCCGGCCTAGCGTACACGCGCCGGCGCCCGCATGCCGGGCCGAGCGCGCGGTGAGCAGCCCTCGGCTCGCTGGCATCGCGGTTGCCGCGAGGGAGATCATCCTCGGGGCGATCGATCCCGCGCAGCGGCGCGGCGCGGCGCCGGTCGCGGAGTGTGAAAACGTTTCGCCACGCGGGGCGCGGCACACGGGTTGCTGTCTTCGGGGGCGAGCGCCGGACCCGCCATGAATTGGCTCGATCAGTGGCTCGTGCTGTCAGTCAATCGACATCTCGCCGATCGCTGGCCGACACTCGACGCGCTGCTGGGCGTCGTCGCCGACAGCGAGTTGCTCAAGGGCGGCCTCTTCGTTGCGCTGTTCTGGTACCTCTGGTTCAGGGCCCGGCCGCGCCAGAACGACACCCGCGCCCACGTGCTGGCCACACTGGCCGGCGCCTTCGCCGCCGTCCTCGTCGCCCGCTCGCTGGCCCTGCTGCTGCCCTTTCGCCTGCGTCCCTACGGCGCCCTCGGCCCGGGCTTCCTCATCCCGGGCGGCTTTCCACCGGACGCGATCGAGCGCTGGAGCTCGTTTCCCAGCGACCACGCCGCGCTCTTCTTCGGCTTCGCCACCGGCATCGCCGGGCTCGCCCGCGGCCTGGGCCTGGGCGCCGCGCTCTACGCCGCGCTCGTCATCGCCTGGCCGCGCTTCTACCTCGGCCTGCACTGGGCCAGCGACCTCGCCGCCGGCGCGCTGATCGGCGTCGCCGTCGTGCAGCTGGCGGTCACCGCCGCCCCCGTCCGCCGCGCCTGCCGGACGCTGCTCGCCCTCGGCGAGCGGCGGCCCGGCCCGTTCTACGCGCTGCTGTCGCTGGTGATGTTCGAGGTGGGGACGGTCTTCGACAGCGTGCGCGCGTTCGGGCGGCTGGCGCTGCGCGCCTACGCGCGCGCCGGCCCCACCGCTCCGCGCCTGGCGCTCGCCGTGGCCGCGCTGGCGCTGGCGGCGGCGGCGCTCGCCGCGCTGGCCGTGCG
>DASSLH010000234.1:0-4681 GCA_035689625.1 Candidatus Methylomirabilota bacterium
GCCGACTGGCCGGTGCTCAACGCGCTCTTGAACACCGCCGCCGGAGCGACGTGGGTCAGCGTCCACCACGGCGGCGGCGTGGGCATCGGCTACTCGATCCACGCCGGCATGGTCGTCGTCGCCGACGGCACGTCCGACGCTGCCCGCCGCCTGGAGCGCGTGCTGACGACGGATCCCGGCAGCGGCATCATGCGCCACGCCGACGCCGGCTATCCCGAGGCGATCGAGGCCGCCCGCCGCCACCGGCTCGACCTGCCGGGCGTCACCACGTGACCGTGCGAGCCCTGCGGTCCGACGAGGTCAAGCTCCTCAAGGACCCGCGCCTGCGCGCGCTGGCCGACGCGCCGACGGCGTTCGCCCACACGCACGCCGAGATCAGCGCCAAGCCGGACGCGTACTGGGAGGAGATGACGGCCTCGGTCACCGGCGGCAACATCCTGTTCGTCGCCGAGGAGCCGGGCCACGCGCTCGGCATGGCCTTCGGCATCCTGCAGCACGATCGCCCGGGGCTGGCCCACCTGGGTGGCATGTGGGTCGATCCGACGGCGCGCTCGGCCGGGGTCGGGCGCGCGCTCACGCCCGCCGTCCTCGACTGGGCGCGCGCCCGGGGCTTCGAGCGCATCGGCCTCTGGGTGACCGAGGGCAACGCGCCGGCCATCGCCCTCTACGAGCGCATGGAGTTCCGGCCCAGCGGCCGCCGCGAGCGGCATCCGGTCCATCGCGACCTCGCCATCGTCGAAATGGAGCGCGCGCTGTGATTACGGCCGACCTCGTCCTCACCAACGTCGCCGAGCTGGTGACCTGCGAGCCGGCGCTGGGCGAGGGAGCCCTCGGCGTCGTCACCCGCGGTGCGCTGGCGGCGCTCCAGGGCCGGATCGTCTGGGTCGGGCCCGAGCGGCGCCTGGACGAGGAGGTCACGCTGACGCTGGGCGGCCACCGCATCGACGGGCGCGGCGGCGTCGCGCTCCCCGGCTTCGTGGACTCGCACACACACCTGGTCTTCGCCGGCTCGCGCGAGCGCGAGTACGCGCTGCGAGCGGCGGGAGCGACGTACCAGCAGATCGCGGCGGCGGGCGGCGGCATCCTCGCCACCGTCGGCGCCACCCGCGCCGCGACGGTGGACGAGCTGGTCAACCTGGGCCTGCCGCGGCTGCGGGCCGCGCTCGCCCACGGCACGACGACGATGGAGATCAAGTCCGGCTACTGCCTGAGCCCGGCCGGCGAGATCAAGATGCTGGAGGCGATCCGGCGCCTGGATGAGCTGCAGCCGCTGGATTTGCACGCCAACTTCTGCGGTGCCCACGAGGTGCCGCCGGAGTTCAAGGGCCGCGGCGACGCCTACGTGGACCTGGTCGTGAGCGAGATGCTGCCGGCGGTGGCGGGCGCGCGGCTGGCCCGCTACGTGGATGTCTTCTGCGAGGAGGGTGTGTTCTCGATCGAGCAGTCGCGGCGGATCCTGGAAGCCGGCAAGAAGCACGGCCTGCGGGCCAAGTTCCACGCCGACGAGTTCGTCGCGCTGGGCGGCGCCGAGCTGGCCGCCGAGGTCGGTGCGCTGTCAGCCGATCACCTGCTGAAGGCGCGGCCCCAGGGCGTGGCGCGGATGAAGGAGGCCGGCGTCACCGCGACGCTGCTGCCGGGCACCGCGTTCTTCCTCGGCGTGCCGTACGCGCCCGCCCGCACGTTCCTGGCGACCGGCGCCCGGGTCGCGCTCGCCTCCGACTTCAATCCTGGCTCGTCCATGGGCCTGAATCTGCAGCTGGTGATGACGATGGCCGTGAGCCAGATGAAGATGACGCCCGAGGAGGCGCTGCTCGGCGTCACGCTGCACGGCGCTCACGCGATGGGCCTGCAGGCCGAGATCGGCTCGCTGGCGCCCGGCAAGCAGTGCGACGTCCTGCTCGCCGACGTCCCGACCTGGCGCTATCTCTCCTACTTCTACGGCGTCAACCACGTCACCGGCGTCCTCAAGCGCGGCCGGGTCGTTCACGAGCGCTAAGTGATGCGCCTGCGGCCGGATCTCGTCCTCACCGCCGACGGCTGGCAGTCCGGCCGTGCCGTCGCGGTCGCCGACGGCCGCATCGCCGCCGTCGAGGAGGCGGGCGCCGCCCGGGGCGCCGACGTCGCGCTGCCCGGGCGCGCGCTGCTGCCCGGCACGGTCAACAGCCACTGTCACACCTTCCAGTCGCTGCTGCGCGGGCCCGGCGACGATCTCGACTTCATGGGCTGGCGCGACCGCGTGCTCTATCCGTTCTCCGAGCGGCTGGACCGCGACGGCATCGCGCTGGGCGCCGCGCTGGCGTTCGCCGACATGCTGAAGCACGGCGTCACGACGTGCGTGGATTTCTTCTACCTTCAGGACGACGGCAACGACAACGCCGAGGCCGTCATCGCGGCGGCGCGCGCCGTCGGCATCCGCCTCGTGCTGGCGCGCACGATGTACGACTGGGAGGGCGCGCCCAAGCGCTACCGGGAGACGCCCGCCGACGCGGCGCGACGCGTGCGTGAGCTGATCGCCGCCCATCGCGGCGATCCGACCGTGGTGGTGCAGCCGGCGCCGCACAGCCCTCACGGCGCTTCACCCGCCATGATTCGCGCGGGGTGGGAGGTCGCCGAGGCCGAGGACACGGTCTTCCACATCCACGTCGCCGAGGGCCAGTACGAGGGCCAGCGCACGCTCGCCGAGCACGGCGCCACGCCGATCCGCTACCTGGACCGGCTCGGCGTGCTGGGGCCGCGCATGATCGGCGTGCACTGCGTCTGGCTCGACGACGAGGAGATCGCGCTGATGGGCGCCCGCGGCGCCGGGCTCGCGTACTGCCCCGGCTCCAACATGTTCCTGGGCGACGGCATCACGCGCCTGCCGGAGATGCTGCGCGCCGGCGTCCGGGTCGGCCTCGGCACCGACGGCGGCTGCACCAACAACCGGCTGTCGGTCTTCGACGAGATGCGGACGTGCGCGCTGCTGCAGCGGGTGCGGCTGCTCGACGGCGCCGCCTTCTCCGCCCAGACGGCCTTCGACCTCGGCACGCGCTCGGCGGGCGCGCTGCTGCGGCTGCCCGCCGGCGTCATCGCGCCGGGCCAGCTGGCCGACCTCGTCGCGATCGACACCGGCCATCTCTCGCTGCAGCCGCCCACCGACCGGCTCAAGAACGTCGTCTACGCGATGTCGGCGCAGGCCATCACCGACGTCTGGGTCCACGGCCGCCGCGTGGTGGAGCACGGCCGCCTGACGACGACCTCGGAGGCCGAGCTGACCGCGCGCGTCGCGACGCTGACGAAGGGATGGGCGATCTGAGCCGGCTCGTCCTCGATGGAAGCCCGCTGGCGCTCGAGGACGTCGAGGCCGTCGCCCGCCATCGCAGGCCGGTGGCCCTGGCGCCGGCGGCCGCCGAGCGCCTGGCCGCCGCGCGCCGGTTCGTGGACGGCCTCGCCGCCGGCCGCGAGCCGATCTACGGCATCACCACCGGCGTCGGCAAGCTGAAGGACGTCGTCATCCCGCCCGCCGAGCGCGCGGCGCTGCAGCGCAACCTCGTGCTCAGCCACGCCGGCGGCGTGGGCGCGCCGCTGCCGGAGGCGGAGACGCGCGCGATGCTGCTGCTGCTGGCCGCCTCGCTGGCGCGCGGGGCCTCCGGTGTCCGCCCCCTGGTCGTCGAGACGCTGCTCGCCTGCCTCGAGCGCGGCGTGACGCCGGTGGTGCCCGAGCGCGGCTCCGTCGGCTCCTCCGGCGACCTGGCGCCGCTGGCCCACGTCGCCGCCTGCCTCATCGGCGAGGGCCAGGCCTGGCTGGACGGCCGCCCGGCACCGGGCGCCGCCGCGCTGAAGGCGGCCGGCCTGGCGCCGCTGACGCTGCAGACGAAGGAAGGGCTGGCGCTACTCAACGGCACGCACCTGATGGCCGCGCTCGGCACGCTGGCCGTGCTGGACGCCGAGCGGCTGGCGCGGCTGGCCGACGTGACGGGCGCCATGTCGCTGGAGGCGCTGATGGGCAGCAACGCCGCCTTCGACGCGCGCATCCACGCGCTGCGCCCGCATCCCGGCCAGCGCGCCGTCGCCGCCAACCTGCGAGCGCTCACCGCCGACAGCGGCGTCATCGAGTCGCACCGCGACTGCACGCGCGTGCAGGACGCCTACAGCCTGCGCTGCATGCCGCAGGTGCACGGCTCGGCGCGCGAGGCGATCGGCTTCGCGCGCGGCGTGCTCGCGCGCGAGCTGGGCGCGGTGTCCGACAACCCGCTGATCTTCCCCGACGACGGCGCCGTGCTGAGCGGCGGCAACTTCCACGGCGAGGTGCTCGGGCTGGCGCTCGACACGCTGGCGCTGGGGCTGGCCCAGCTGGCCGGCATCAGCGAGCGGCGCATCGACCGGCTGGTGAACCCGCTGGTCAACGAGGGGCTGCCGGCGTTTCTCGCCCACGGCGGCGGCGTGAACTCCGGCTACATGATCGCCCAGTACACGGCCGCCGCCCTGGTGGCGGAGGTCAAGACGCTCGCCCATCCCGCCGCCGTGGACTCGATCCCGACCTCCGGCCTGCAGGAGGACTACAACGCGATGGGCGCCGGGGCCGCGCTCAAGCTGCGGCGCGCGGTCATCAACGTGCGCCAGGTCATCGCGATCGAGCTGCTGCTCGCCGCGCAGGCCCTCGACTTGCGCGCCCCGCTCATGCCCGGGCGGGGAAGCGCGG
>DASSLH010000235.1:0-2534 GCA_035689625.1 Candidatus Methylomirabilota bacterium
CGTCCGCGCCGCTGCCGCCGGTGACGACGCCCTCGACCACCACGCCGCCGCCGGCCGGCACCGCCGCGCCCGGCACGACCACGACGCCCCCGATGACCGCGCCGCTGCCGCCCTCGACGTCGCCGCCCGCGCCCTCGCCCAACCCGACCGGGCCTGGCAACCGCGCGGTCATGGCGCGCGTCATGGGCCGCGCGCTCTCGCAGGACGAGGCGGTGGCGATCGCGCTCGAGGTGCAGCCCTCGATCCAGGCCACGATCTTCGACTACCGCGCGGCGGCCTTCCGGGTGGACGAGGCGCTGGCGCCGCTGCTGCCGCAGATCACGGGAACGTGGAGCGGCCAGTTTGACCGCTCGGCCACCGCCGGCAAGACGGCAACCGGCGCGACAGTCACGGAGATCGCGCCGATCTTCACCCATGCCGCCGTGGCTCGCCTGTCCGGCTCGCAGGTGCTCTTCGACTTTGGCAAGACGTTCGCGTCCACCGACGCCGCCCGCCGGCTGGCCGAGCAGGCGCAGGAGAACGTCGAGCTGCAGCGCCAGCTGACGACGCAGACGGTGAAGGAAGCATTCACCAACATGAACTTCGCGCGGCGGCTGATCCGCGTGCAGGAGCAGGCGCTGGACCGGGCCCAGCTCAACCTGCGCTCCTCACAGGGCTTCTTCGAGGTGGGCACGCGGCCGAAGTCCGACGTCGTCCGCGCCCAGGTGGACGTCGCCAACGCCCAGGTGGCGCTCATCCAGGCCCGCAATGCCGAGCGGCTGGCGCGCGTGGCGCTCAACACGGCCATGGGCATCCCGGCCGACACGCCGACCGAGGTTCAGGACAACCTCGTCTACCAGCCGCTGACGCTGGACCGCACCCAGCTGGTCGCCCGCGCGCTCAAGCAGCGGCCCGAGCAGCGGCAGGCCAACCTGGTCGTCAAGCAGGCCGAGGCCCAGGCCACGCGCACCGTGCGCGACTTCTTCCCCGATATCCTGGCCACGGGGTTCATCGGCGCCAACCGCGCCGACTTCGACACGACGAACCGTCGCCAGGACTTCCTGCAGATCTGGGAGGCCGCGATCCAGCTCTCGTGGACGATCTACGACGGCGGCAATCGCATCGCGCGCCTCCGCGAGGCCAAGGCCAACGTCGAGGCTGCCATCGCCCGCGAGAAGGCCAGCGAGCTGAACATCTCGCGCGACGTCGAGCAGGCCGAGATGAACGTGGACGAGGCCGACCAGCGCATCCGCGCCGCCCAGGTCGCGGTGGCCTCGGCCCAGGAGAACTTCCGTCTGGCCCAGGGCCGGTTCGACGCCGGCGTCGGCACCATCCTGGAGCTGACGGACGCCCAGCTGGCCCTCACCCAGGCCCTGAACACCGAGGCGCAGGCCCTGGCCGACTACCGGATCGCCGTCGTCAGGCTGGAGCGGGCCCTGGGGCAGCGCTGACGCCGGCAAATAGCCGGCCGTCGAGGCACGTCTAACGCCGTGATGAGACGGATTGCCTCCCTCGTGATCGTCGCCGCGCTGGTCGGCACCGGCGTCTGGGCTTACCTCTACACGCAGAGCCGCGGCAATGTCCCCCGCTACCGGACGGCCCGCGTCGAGCGCGGCCCCCTGACCGCCGCCGTGTCCGCGACCGGCAACCTCAACGCGGTCACCACCGTGCAGGTCGGCAGCCAGGTCTCCGGCCAGATCAAGGAGCTGCTCGCCGACTTCAACACGGTGGTGAAGAAGGACCAGGTCATCGCCCGGATCGACCCCGAGATCTTCCAGGCCAAGGTCAACCAGGCCAAGGCCGACGTCGAGACCGCCAAGGCGGCCGTCCTCAACCAGTCCGCCACCGTCGAGAAGGCCCGGGCCGACGTCGAGAGCGCGCGGGCCGCGCTCGCCCAGGGCAAGGCGCAGACCGCCAAGGCCGACGCCGCCACGGTGGACGCCAAGCGCATCGCCGATCGCAACGCGGAGCTGTTCCGCCGCGAGCTGGTCGCCCAGGCCGACCGCGACACGGCCGGGGCCAACTACGACCAGGCCCGGGCCCAGGGCGAGGCCGCCCGCGCCAACGAGAAGGCCCTGGAGGCGGCGATCCAGTCGGCCCAGGCGCAGCTGCGCGTGCAGGAGGCGGCGCTGAAGTCGGCGGGCGCCCAGGTCGACCAGAAGACCGCGGCGCTCGTGCAGGCCCAGGCCGATCTCGATCACACGACGATCCGCGCTCCCGTCAACGGCGTGGTGGTCTCGCGGCAGGTGGACGTCGGCCAGACGGTCGCGGCCAGCCTGCAGGCGCCGGTGCTGTTCACGATCGCCGAGGACCTGACCAAGATGCAGGTCGAGGTCAGCGTGGACGAGGCCGACATCGGCCGCATCCGCCTGGACGACCACGCGAGCTTCACCGTCGACGCCTTCTCGGGCCAGACCTTCAGCGGCGTGGTGACGCAGATCCGCAAGGCGGCCCAGGTCGTGCAGAACGTCGTCACCTACACGGTGATCGTCGGCGTGGACAATCCCGGCGGCCGGCTGCTGCCCGGCATGACCGCCAACGTGAAGATGATCACC
>DASSLH010000236.1:0-4651 GCA_035689625.1 Candidatus Methylomirabilota bacterium
ATCCGACGCCTTCGGCGAGCGGCCGATGAAGTCGAGGACGTGCCGCTCGCTGCCCCGCGAGACCAGCAGGAGGCCGATGCCGCCGACGCCCGACATGAACGGCTCGACGACGTTGAGCGTCGAGCCGACGGCGACCGCGGCGTCCACCGCGTTGCCGCCGGCGAGCAGCATCTCGATGCCGGCCATCGAGGCCAGCGGATGCGCGGACGCGACGGCGCCGCGGCGGCCCATGACGGTCGGACGGTAGGCGCGACGATGTGGCGGCATGCTGTCCTCCTGGGGCAACCCTTGCCGGGATTATAGGCCCCGCAGAGCGACGCGACGGCTCCGCCGCCGCGTCGCGAACATTTGGGGGTTTGGGGGCCATGTCGGGGCCCCCGACGTCGCGCACCCGTCACCGAGGACCGCGACGGCTCCGCCGGCGCGGTTCCGAGCGATTGGGGGTTTGGGGGCCATCTCGGGGCCCCAATGTAAGTCAGATCAGGCCGCGGATCTTGGGATCGAGCAGGTCGCGCAGGCCGTCGCCCAGCAGGTTCAGGCCGAAGATCGTCAGCATGATGGCCAGGCCGGGATAGACGACCAGCCAGGGCGCCTGCTGGATGTAGAGACGGCCCTCGGCAAGGATCACGCCCCACGACGGCACGTAGGGCGGCACGCCGACGCCGAGGAAGGACAGCGCCGCCTCGGTCAGCACGGCGGCGGCGAACACGAACGAGGCCTGCACGATGACCGGCGACAGGCAGTTGGGCAGCACGTGGCGCACGATCATCAGCGCGTCGGAGGCGCCGAGCGCGCGAGCCGCCTCGACGTAGGACGTCTCGCGGATGACGAGCACGGAGCCGCGCACGACGCGCGCCACCCGCGGCCCGTTGACGACGCCGATGGCCACGATGACGTTGACGACGCTGGAGCCGAGCGCGGCCATCAGCGCGATGGCCAGCACGATGGCCGGAAACGCCATCAGCCCGTCCATCACCCGCATGACGAGGTTGTCCAGGCGCCGGTAGTAGCCGGCCGCCAGCCCGCAGACCACGCCGATGGCGAACGAGAGCGCGACGACGGCGGCGCCGACCAGCAGCGATAGGCGCGCGCCGTAGACCACGCGGCTCCAGACGTCGCGGCCGACGTCGTCGGTACCCAGCCAGTGCGCGCGCCCGGGCGCCGACAGTCGCGCGGCCACGTCCATGTGGCCGGGATCGCCGGCCAGCACCGGCGCCAGCACGCTCAGCAGCAGCATCGCCAGCATGAGCAGCGCGCCGACGAGCGTGGTCTTGCGGCGCGTGAGGAGGGCGAGCCAGCCCGGCCGCGACGGCGCGGCGACCGGCTCAGCGCGCGGGAGCGCGATGACGCTCACTCGTACCTCACCCGGGGATCGAAGACGAGGTACGACAGGTCCACGACCAGGTTGATGAGCATGTACACGCCGGCGATGCAGAGGACCACGCCCTGGATCACCGGGTAGTCGCGCCGGAGCACCGCCGAGATGATCAGCCGCCCCAGCCCCGGGATGTTGAACACCGTCTCGACGACCACCGCGCCCGAGATGAGGATCGCGAACGAGATGCCGACGATCGTCACCGTCGGGATCATCGCGTTCTTCAGCGCGTGCTTGTAGACGACCGCGCGCTCGGCCAGGCCCTTGGCGCGGCCGGCGGTGATGAACTGCTCGCGCAGCACGTCGAGCATGGACGAGCGCACGACCCGCGCGATCAGCGCCGACTGCACCAGCCCCAGCGCGAAGGCCGGCAGCACCAGCGAGCGCGCCGTCAGGGCCCAGCCGTACTCCAGCGGCGAGTAGCCGGCCACCGGAAACCATCCCAGCCAGACCGAGAAGAAGAGGATGAAGAGCAGGCCGAGCAGGAAGTTCGGGATCGAGACGCCGAGCAGCGCCACCACCATCAGGGCCTGGTCGGTGGTGCTGTTGTGGAAGCGCGCGGACACGACGCCGGCCGGCACGCCGATGGCGACCGAGACCGCCGTCGCGAAGAGCGTCAGCAGCAGCGTCGGCTCGACGCGGTCGAGGATCGCGTCGGTCACCGGCTTGCGCAGGAAGATCGACTGGCCGAGGTCGCCACGGGCCAGCCGCCCGTACCAGCGCACGAGCTGCACCGGCAGCGGCGCGTCGAGACCGAGCTGGCGCGAGATGCGCTGGACGTCGTCGGGCGAGGCGTCGGGCCCGGCGATCACCGAGGCCGGGTCGCCCGGCGCCAGGTGCATGAGCACGAAGGCGACCGTCGCCACCACCAGCGCCACGGGCAGCAGGGCCAGCAGCCGGCGGGCGACGTAGGTCTTCACCTCAGCCAGACGTTCCAGAGGTTCAGCTCGTTGGTGGGCCTCAGCCCGTGCACCTCCTTGCGAACGGCGATCAGGTCGAAGAAGTCGCCGTACTTGATGCGGCCCACGTCCTCGTAGAAGATCTGCTGCACCTTCTCCCACATCGCGCGCCGCTTCTTGGGATCGCTCTCGCGCGCGACGGCGTCGAGCCACTGCTCCTTGGCCTCGGGGCACCACCAGCCGGGCCAGTTGCAGTTCGTGGCCGTGCTGTAGGCGGGCTCGGGGTTGAAGGTGATCCCGGTCGAGAACACGTCCCAGACCTCGGGCTTGTTGCGGCGCTGCACCAGCGTGGCCCAGTCCACCACCTGCAGATCGATCTTGAAGCCGGCGGCCTCGAGCTGCTGCTTGGCCACCAGCGCGTTCTTGTACATGTACTGGTATTCCTTCGTCGTCAGCCAGCGCACCGGGGCGCCGGCGTAGCCGGCCTCGGCCAGCAGCCGCTTCGCCTTCGCGGGGTTGTGCTGGTTGTAGAGCTCGCCGCCGGCCTTGCTGTGCCACTGGGGCTGCTCGGGGAACGACAGGCCGGGGTCAAGGCGATAGAACGCCTTGTTGCCGAACCCGGCCGCCATGATCGGCTCCATGTCGAGCGCGGCCTGGAACGCCTGGCGGATGCGCTTGTCGGTCATGAGGCCGTGCTTGTGGTTGAGCACCGCGGTGCTCCAGCCGGCCGGCTTGATGATGCCGGGCACCGCCCCGGCGATCGCCTTGACGCGGTCGTACTGGTCCTGCTGGATCACGAGCGCGACGTGGTACTCCCCCGTCTCGATGCCGGCCAGCCGGACGGCGACGTCGGGCACCGGGATGAACAGGATCTCGTCCACCCACGCCGTGCGCTTGCCGCCAAAGCCGTCGGCGGGCTCGGCGCGCGCGGCGTAGTCCTTGAAGCGCGCCAGCTTCACGTGACGGTCGGGCTGGTGCTCGACGAAGCGGTAGGGGCCGGTGCCGATGTAGTCCTTCACCGGGTTGTCGCCGGCCGCGTCGACGACCTCCTTGGGATAGATCACGGCGCCGTTGTTCGGCCGCGCCAGGCCCATGAACAGCGCGCCGGAGGGCTCCTTGAGGTACAGCGCGACCGTGTAGGGATCCTTGGCCTCGACGCCCTCGACGTCCTTGAAGAACTGCTTGCCGGACGTGGCCAGCCGGCCCCAGCGCTTGAGCGAGGCGACGACGTCGGCCGACGTCATCTCCTTGCCGTTGTGGAACTTGACGCCGTGGCGCAGGCGGAAGGTCACCGTGCGGCCCTTGTCGGAGACGGTGTGGCTCTCGGCCAGCAGCGGGATCGCGTTGTAGTTGTGGTCGTAGGTGTACAGGCCCTCGAAGACGTGCCAGGTAATCTGCTGCACGATCACCGCCGTCGTCGTGTGCAGGTCGAGCGTCGGCGGCTCGCCGATCGTCGCCACCCGCAGCACGCCGCCGGCCTTCGGCGCCTCCTCGGCGCCCGGGCGGGACAGCGGACCGGCGAGCAGCAGCGCGGCGACGGCGACGACGGCGAGGCGGACGGACGCGCGCGGCATGCGGACTCCTTTCGCGGGCGTTGGTTCAGTGGCGGACGGCGGCGGGATTATAGCATCGCGGTTTCGTTGAGCCGGCGCAGGCTCCAGCCGCGCGCGCCGGCCGCCAGCAGGCTGAGCGCGCCGTAGTCCTGGCCGAAGGCGAGCAGGCGGCCGGGCGGCAGCCCGAGCGCGCGGCAGAGCAGCGCGCGGTTGGGACCGCCGTGGGCCACGACGGCGACGGCGGCGCCGGCGTGGGCCGCCGCGATCGCGTCGAAGGCCGGGCCCACGCGCGCAAGCAGCTCGGGCACGCTCTCGCCCTCCGGAAACGGGAACTCGCCCACGCGCGCCATCCAGTCGGCGAACGCCGCCGGCTCGCGGGCGCGGATCTCGCCGGCGGTGAGCCCGTCCCACCGGCCCATCGCCATCTCGCGCAGCGCCGGCACCACGACCGGGGTGAGCCCGTGGGGGGCGCCGATGATCTCGGCGCTGCGGCGCGCGCGCGCCAGGTCGCTGCAGAAGATCGCGGCGAGCGCGACGGACGTCAGGCGCGCGGCCTGGGCGGCGCACTGCCGCTCCCCGCGCTCGGACAGCGGCACGTCGAGGTGGCCGATGAATCGGCGCGTCTCGGCGCCGACCACCTCGCCGTGGCGCAGCAGGTAGATCAGGGTCTCGCGCCGCTCCACGCCGCCACCGTCAGCAGCACCACCAGCTCGGCGCCCTCCACCGCGGCGCCGAAGACGTCGCCCGTCACGCCGGCCAGCCGGGCGACGAGGAAGCGCGCGGCCAGCGCCGCCACGGCCAGGCCGAGCGCCGTGGCCGCCACC
>DASSLH010000237.1:0-2414 GCA_035689625.1 Candidatus Methylomirabilota bacterium
TCTCGAAGGGCCGTGTCGTGCTCGGCGTGGGCATCGGCTACCAGGCCGACGACTTCCGCGCGTTCGGTGTGCCGTTCGAGGACCGCGCGGGGCGCTTCGAGGAGAGCGTGGAGATCGTGCGACGCTGCTGGTCGGGCGAGCGCTTCTCGTTCCACGGCAAGCACTACACGCTGGACGACGTGCAGGTCACGCCGCGGCCGTACCAGAAGCCGGGGCCGCCGCTGTGGATCGGCGCCAGCGTGCCGAACGCCGCCCGGCGCGCGGGGGCCATCGCCGACGGCTTCGTCGGCACGCCCAGCACCGGCCTGACCAACGCCACCCGCCTGGCCGACGCCTACAAGGACGCCGCGCGGGAAGCCGGCCGCCCGGCCGACGTCATCCAGATGCGCGACGCCTGGGTGGCGACCTCACGCGAGGAGGCCGACCGCGTGTACGGCCCGCACGTGATGACGGCCTACCGCTACTACTGGGAGCACCGGCTGGCGGAGTTCGCCAGCCTGCCGGCCGCCACGGAGTTCACGCTGAACAATCTCGCGCCCGACCGCCTCGTCCTCGGTGAGCCGGAGACGTGCGTGCGCGAGTTCCAGCGCTGGCAGAAGGCGACCGGCGCCAGCACGTTCCTGCTGCGACTGCGCCACGCGCACTCGGGCGGGCCCGCGCACGCGGAGATCATGAAGGCCATTCGCCTCTTCGGCGAGCACGTGCTGCCCTACTGCCGCGGCTGAGCCCGGCTCACGCGCCGCGGCTGCGCTCGTATCGCCGCCGTCTCTACACGGCCAGGAGACCGGCGCGCAGCGCCAGCGTGACGGCCTCGGTCCGGCTGCGCGCGCCCAGCTTGCCGAGCACGGAGGCGACGTGGAACTTCACCGTGTGGCGCGAGATGGCCAGGCGCGCGGCGATGACACGGTTGCTCGCGCCGTCGGCGATGAGCTCGAGGATCTGGCGCTCGCGCGAGGTGAGATCGGCGCGGACGGCGGCGCCCGAGGCCGGCGCCGGGGCCGCCATCAGCGCGTCGGGATGGACGGCGAGCAGGCCCGCGCGGACGGCGCGCAGCGCGCCAACCAGCTCCGGCGGCGTGGCGTGACGCGGCAGCGCCGCGCGCAGTCCGAGCGCGCGCCACGCCGGCGTCCACAGCCGTGCCGGCTGCTCGGAGAGCGCGACGACCGCCGGACGGCCCGGCGCACCGCCCAGCGCGCGCAGCGCGCGGCGCGTCTCGGTCTCGCCGAGCGCCAGCAGGACGATCGCGCCGGGTGCGCGGCGCGCCTGCGCGTCGGGACGGCCGGGCGCGGCGATCTCCACGCGCCAGCCGTGCAGCCCGCGCAACGTCAGCTCCAGGCGCGCCGCCGACGTCGCGTCGCGCGCGACGACGAGGACCGTCCCGGCGTCGTCGTCCTCGCTCACGGCGCCGACGCGAGCACAGCCGACACGTAGCGACGGACGTCGTTGATCGGGATCGCCAGCGCGAGCCCGCCGGCGATCATCGTGTTGAGGCCGACGACGTGGCCGCCGCTGTCCGCGAGCGGGCCGCCGGAGTTGCCGGGCGCCAGCCGCAGGTCGGCCTGGATGAAGCGGCGTCCCCGGGGCACGATCGGTCCCACAGCGTGCACGACGCCGGCGGTCAGCGTGCCGCGCAGGCCGAGCGGATGTCCGAGCGCGACGACCAGCGCGCCGACCGACACGCTGTCCGAGTCGCCGAGCGCGGCCAGGGCAACGCGGCCCCGTGGCACTCGCAGCACGGCGAGGTCCAGCCGGGGGTCGGCGGCCACGAGCCGCGCCTCCAGCCACCGGTCGTCGGCGAGACGCACGCGCAGCATGGCCGCCCGCGCGACGTGGGCGTTGGTCACGACGAGATCCGGCGCCCACAGGATGCCGGCGCCACTGCCGGCGCCGCTCCCGATCTCCACGGTCACCTCGCGCAGCCGCTCGGCGACGACGGCGAGGTGCGCCGGCGTCTCACGCGCGTGCAGGACGCTCACCGACCGTCACCCGCATCTCGCGCGGCTCGCCGCCGCGCACGATCCGCACCGCGACCGCCTCGCCGACGCGCTCGGGCCGCAGCGCCGCCACCAGATCCTCGGGCTCCGCGATGGCGACGCCCTCGATCGACAGGATGATGTCGCCGATGATCATGCCGGCCGTCGCGGCGGGGCTGTCGCCCCGCACGTTGACCACGAGCAAGGCCGTGCGGTGGCCCAGGCCGAGTCGCTCGCACAGCGCGTCCGGCAGCGCGACGGGCTGGGTTCCGACGCCGAGGTAGGCGCGCGGGATCCGCCCGCGCTGGACGACGTGCTCGGCCAGCCGCGCGACCGCAGCCGCGCGGATGGCGCGCTGCAGGTGCCGGGACGAGCCCGACGTCGCGATGCCGACGACGCGGCCCAGGACGTCGACCAGCGGGCCGCCCGAGAAGCCGGGGT
>DASSLH010000238.1:0-2862 GCA_035689625.1 Candidatus Methylomirabilota bacterium
GGCGTCGCCGGTGGCGCCCGTGTACAGGCCCTGGCCGCTGACGAGGCCCACGCGCGGATCACCGAACGGCGCCGCCAGCCGCGCCAGCGCGTCCGGGGCGAACATCGCGTTGGCGTCGGTGAACACCAGCACGTCGCCGCGCGCGGCCAGCACGCCGCGGTTGAGCGCCGACGACGTGCCGGCGCGCGGCTCCTGGCGGATCAGCCGCACGCGCGGGTCCGGATGCGCGGTGACCAGGGCGTCGGTGCCGTCGGTGGACCCGTCGGAGACGACGACGACCTCCAGCCGCCGCTCGGGGTAGCGCTGGGCCAGCGTGCTGTCGAGCTTGGCGCGGATGCAGCCCGCCTCGTTGTAGGCGGCCACGATCACCGACAGGCTCGGGTGCGCGGGCCGGCGCGGGCGGGGCGGCCGGCGTAGGGCGGCCAGCGCGCGCAGCAGCAGCGGATAGCCCGCCCACGCGTAGCCGAGCACGGCAGCGGCCAGCCAGAACAGCGAGGCGGCGATCACCGCGCGACGCTCCGGTAGACGTGGGCGGTGGCAGCGACCTGGCGATCGAGGTCGAAGCGCGTCAGCACCCAGTCGCGCCCCGCCTGGCCCATGCGGCGGGCCGCCTCGGGATCGCGCAGCAGGTCGCGCAGCGCGCTCGCCAGCGGCGCCGGCTCGCCGGGCGGCACCAGGCGGCCGGTGCGGCCGTCGCGCACGACCTCGGGGGTGCCGTCCACCGCGGTGGCCACGACGGGGAGCGCCATGGCCGAGCCCTCGATCGCGGTGAGCGGCATGCCCTCGTAGAGCGAGGGCAGGACGAGCACGTCCATCGCGTCGAGCAGGCGCGGCACGTCGGCGCGAAATCCGGCGAAGATGACCGACTCGGCCAGGCCCGCCGCCCGGGCCCGCGCCTGCATCGGCTCGCGCAGCGAGCCGTCGCCCACGACCAGCAGCCGCGCGTCGGGGAACTCGGCGACGACCGACGGCCAGGCGTCCAGCAGGTGCACGTGCCCCTTCTGCGCCTCCAGGCGCCCGACGACACCGACGAGCGGGACCGTGCGGTCGAGGCCGAGCTCCTTGCGGGCGGCCTCGCGGGCGGCGCCCGGGCGGAACACCGAGAGGTCGCGGCCGTTGGGGACGACGGTGATCTTGTCGGCCGGGTAGCCCTTGCCGCGGACGAGGAACGTGCGCGCCGCCTCGGAGACGGCGATCACGCGATCGACCAGCCGGGCGACCACGCGGTCGGGCAGGAACGTGCCGCGCACGAGGCCGCGCCGCCAGCCCTCGCGTCCGTGGTAGGTCTCGACGACCCGGGCCCCGTGCCAGCGGGCGACCGGCGCGGCCACGGCGGTGGAGCGGAACAGGTGCGGGTTCACGACGTCGGCGCCGAAGCGCCGGACGAACCCCGACAGCCGCGCGATCTCGCGGCGCCGCAGCGGGCTCTCGGCGGCGATCGCCTCGGCCTCGACGCGGACGCCGCGCAGGTCGGCCTGGAGGTCGTCGAGCAGCGCGCCGGGCGCGGCCAGCGCCAGGCGGAACTCGGCGGGGTCCAGGCGCTGCAGCAGCGCGAGCGCGACCTCCTCGACGCCACCCCGCACCGCCGACGTCAGCACGAAGAGCAGGCGAACGGGGCTCACGCGGCGCGCTCCGGCACGGCCAGGCCGAGGTCCTCGAGCAGGGCGCCGCGCACGCCGGTGATGTGGTCGACGGCCTTGTCCACCGGCACGGTGGACAGCAGCACGGCGTCGGCGGTCGGCTCGCTCGGGTGGTAGCCGTGCATGCCGGCGAACCGCACGGTGCCCATGTCGCTGGGCGACAGCAGCACGCCGGGCTTGAGGAGGAACAGCAGGTCGTAGTAGCGGCTGTCCTCGAACCAGGTGCCGAGCCGCTGCAGCTCGTGCGGGTCCATCAGCGTGCCGCAGGGGTGATCCTGCAGCAGCGCCGTCAGCGCCTCGCGCGCGCCCGGATCGAACACCCAGAAGCGGGCCATGGTCGAGTCGTAGGCCGGCAGGTAGTCGCGCAGCACCCGCAGCCCGAGCGCCTGCACGTCGCGGCGCAGGTCGTGCGTCCAGCGGATCGGCGTCATGCCGTGGTCGGAGAAGACGAGCAGCCGCACGTCGTCGCGCGCGCGGTTGGCGGCCTCCCAGATCCGGCGCAGCCCGGCCTCGTACCAGGCCACCGTCGCGCTGACGCTGTCGGGCTCGTGCACGTGGAAGTGCAGGTGATGGTCGAGGCCCGAGAGGTACAGGAACAGCACGCGCGCCGAGGTCGTCGCCGCGCGTTCGGGCGCGCGCGCCAGGATCTCGGCGTCCGTGTGCGTGTGATACGTGTAGCACTCGTACGGGATGCCGGCGGCCACGAGGTCGTCGAAGATCGACGGCACGTCGATGCCGCCCGGCTGGTAGATGTCGCGCTTCTCGGTGAGGTCGAACTGCGCCAGGTGCGCGACCGGGTAGTCGTAGAGCGAGAAGTAGCCGCTGTAGCCGGACAGTCGCCGGGCGACGGTCTTGAGCACGCGGCGGCTCACCCGGTTCTCGACGAGCGGCCGCGGCAGCCGCGCCAGCGGGCGCGTCCAGCCGAACGGCGAGCGCGCGGGGTCGCGGTAGATCAGGTTCCAGTGGCCGTGCTGGCTGGGCGGCATGCCCGACAGCAGCGTCGGGATGGCGCCGGAGGAGTAGCCCAGGATCGTCACCAGCCAGCGACGCTCGGCGAGGATGTCGTCCAGGAACGGACGGTAGCGGAGCACCTCCCAGCCGAGCGCGTCGACGAGCACGTAGATGGACAGCGGAGCGGTCATGCGGCCTCCCTCAGTCGTTGCGAACGCACCAGCGCCAGAAGCGGACGATCGCCTCGCGCTCGGCCCGGGCGCCGGCCGGC
>DASSLH010000239.1:0-4310 GCA_035689625.1 Candidatus Methylomirabilota bacterium
GGCGCCGGCACGCCTGTTCGCCGCCGAGGCCCCCGCCGGGCAGCACGGCTACGCGGTGGACATCGGCATCCTCTACAGCCTGCTCAGCTTCCACCTCGACGGCATGTTCGAGGAGCGCGTCGATCGGGCGGCCGGCCGCTACGAGATCCGCGGTACCGGCACGGGTAGCGGCATCGCCAACCGCATCGAGTCGCGGGGCGTGCTGCGCGACGGCCGGTGGACGCCGCTGCAGAGCCTCTCGTGGTTCGAGATCCACGACCGGGTGTCGGAGACCCGGCTGGCCTACGATCTCGCCGGGCGCCGCGTCGAGTACCACGCGCGCGGTGAGACCTTCTTCATGCGCCGCCTGCGCGTGGTGGACGACGTGGTCGGCATTCCCGACGGCCTGCACGTCGACGACGCGCTGAGCGCGGCGCTGAACTACCGCGACGGCCGTTGGACGCCGGACGCCGGGGGGCGGCTGCGCACGTACATCGTGCGCCGGCGCCGCACCGAGAACGAGGGCCCCGACGACGTCGCCCGTGCCTACCGCGGCGAGATCGTCCCGCTCGACCTCACGGTCACCGCCGACCCCGAGAGCCGCGCGCCGGCAGCGCTGATCGACTTCAGCCGCTTCACGTCGTGGGCGCGCCAGAACCAGCCGGCGCGCATCGTCTTCGACGCCGAGCGGCGGCCGGCCTCGATCACAGGCTCGATGATCCTCGGCAGCTCGCTGTCCATCCGCTTCGTCTAGATGCACGACCTCCTCGCCATCGGCGAGGTGATGCTCCGGCTGGCGATTCCCTCGCCGGCGCGCTTCGAGACGACCCGCCAGCTCGACGTCCAGATCGGCGGCGCCGAGGCCAACGTGGCGGCCGCCGCCGCGCGGCTGGGCCTGCGGGCGGCCTGGCTCTCCGCGCTGCCCGCCAACCCCTGGGGCCGGCGCATCCGCCGCGAGCTCGTGGGCCACGGCGTGGACTGCGCGCACGTCAGGATGGTCGAGGGCGCGCGGGTCGGCGTCTACTTCCTGGAGTTCGGCGTGCCGCCGCGGCCGATCCGGGTACTCTACGACCGCCGCGACTCCGCCTTCGCCGGCCTGACGCCGGACATGATCGACTGGACGGCCGTGCGCGAGGCGCGCTGCGTGCACGTCAGCGGCATCACGCCGGCCCTGGGGCCGGGGCCGCGGGCGGTGGTCGAGCGGGCGCTGCGCGAGGCCCCCAAGGTCTCGTTCGACGTCAACTATCGCGCGGCGCTGTGGACGCCGGCCGCCGCGCGCGCCTTCGCCGAGCGTGCGCTGCCGGTGGCGCGCCACGTCTTCCTCGGCCAGGCCGAGGCCGAGACGGTCTTCGGCCTGACGGGGCCCGCCGAGGCGACACTGGAAGCGCTGGCGCGGCTGGCGCCCAAGGCGACGATCGCGCTGCTGCAGGGCGAGGCCGGCTCGACGGTCCTCGCCGACGGCCGCCTGTGGCGGCCGACGCGGCGCCACGCCGTCCAGGTGGTCGATCCGGTCGGCGCCGGCGACGCCTTCGTCGCCGGCTTCCTCTGGAAGACGCTGCGCGGGGCGCCGCCGCAGGAGCGCGTGGACGCCGGCGCGGCCATCGCTGCGCTCAAGTGCAGCACATGGGGCGACATCGCGCTGGTGGACGTCCGCGACGTGGAGGAGCTACTGGCCGGCGGGCCCGACGTCCGCCGATGAGCGTCATGCCGCGCTAGCGATGCTGCTATAGTCGGAAACGGCATGGCGGGCGACCGCATCCTCGACGGCTTGAACGACGCCCAGAGGGAAGCGGTCACCCACGACGCCGGCCCGCTGCTGATCGTCGCTGGCGCCGGCACCGGCAAGACCACCGTCATCACCCGCCGCATCGCCTGGCTCATCGCGCAGCGCCGCGCCCGTCCCGAGGAGATCCTCGCGCTCACCTTCACGGACAAGGCCGCCGCCGAGATGGAGGAGCGCGTCGACCAGCTGGTGCCGTACGGCTACGCCGACGTCGAGATCGCCACCTTTCACGCCTTCGGCGACGGCCTGCTGCGCGGCCACTCGCTGGAGATCGGCCTCACGAACGACTTCAGCGTGCTCAGCCGCGCCGAGCAGGTGATCTTCCTGCGCGACCGCCTGTTCGAGCTGCCGCTGGAGCGCCTCCGCCCGCTCGGCGATCCCACGCGCCACCTGCAGGCGATCATCACCCTGATCAGCCGTTGCAAGGACGAGGACATCTCGCCCGACGACTACCGTCGCTGCGCCGCCGCGCTGCAGGCGGCCGCCGAGGCGGCGCCGGCCGACGACACCGAGGCGCGCGACCGGGCCGTCGCCCAGGCCGAGCTGGCGGCGACGTACGCGCGCTACCAGGACCTCATGGCCAAGGCCGGCAGCATCGACTTCGGCGACCAGATCGTCCTGGCGCTGCGGCTGCTGCGCCAGCGCCCGCACGTGCTCGGTCACTACCAGCGCCGCTACCGCTACATCCTGGTCGACGAGTTCCAGGACACGAACCTCGCGCAGTTCGAGCTGGTGAAGCTGCTCTCCGCGCGCCATCGCAATCTCGCCGTGGTCGCCGACGACGATCAGTCCATCTATAAGTGGCGCGGCGCCGCGATCTCGAACGTGCTCGGGTTCCTCGATCACTACGCGGGCGCGCGGCAGGTGGTCCTCACCGAGAACTTCCGCTCGGACCAGCGCATCCTGGACGCCGCCTACCGCCTCATCGTCAACAACAACCCGGATCGGCTCGAGGTGCGCAGCGGCATCGACAAGCACTTGGTGGCGGTGCGCGAGACCGGCGGCGCCGAGCCCCGGCACCTGCATTACGAGACGGCCACGCAGGAGGCCGACGCCGTCGCCCAGCTGATCCGCGAGCGGGTGGACGCCGGCGCCTGGCGCTACACCGACGTGGCAGTGCTCGTGCGCTCCAACGGTGACGCCGACCAGTTTCTGCGCTCGTTCAACATGCGCGGCGTGCCGTGGACGTTCTCGGGCAACGCGGGACTCTATGGCCGGCCCGAGGTGCGCCTGCTGCTCGCCTTCCTGCGCGCGGTCGCCCACCAGGACGACTCGGTGAGCCTGCACTACCTGGCCTCGTCCGACGTCTATCACGTGCCGATCGTGGACCTCACGCGGTGCGCGACGTACGCCGACCGCAAGCACCGCGCGCTGTTCGACGTGCTGCGCCAGTCCGAGGACGTGCCCGAGCTGGCGGCCGAGCTGGGCGAGGAGGCGCGCGTCGCCATCCGCCAGCTCGTCGCCGACCTCGTGCGCTACATGGAGCTGGGGCGTGAGCTGCCGACCGGCGAGCTGCTCTACCAGTTCCTGGCCGACTCCGGCTGGCTGGCGCGCATGTCGAAGGCCGCCACCGCGCGCGACGAGGCCGAGGTGCAGAACATCTCGCGCTTCTTCCGGCGCATCCTGGCCGCGGCCAAGGCGCTCACGTACGACAACGTGCGGGAGTTCGTCAAGCACCTGGACGCGCTGATCGACGCCGGCGAGGATCCGCCGGTGTCGGAGGCCGACGTGGAGACGCCGGCCGTGCGCGTGCTCACCGTGCACAAGGCCAAGGGCCTCGAGTTCCCCGTCGTGTTCATGGTGAACTGCGTGCAGGGCAAGTTCCCGGTGGCCAGGCGCGGCGACGCGCTGGAGCTGCCGGCCGAGCTCGTCAAGGACCTGGCGCCGGCCGGCGACTTCCACCTGCAGGAGGAGCGGAGGCTGTTCTACGTCGGCATGACGCGCGCGCGGCGCGAGCTGTTCTTCACCAGCGCGCGCGACTACGGCGGCGCCCGCGAGCGCAAGGTGAGCCAGTTCGTGCTGGAGGCGCTCGAGCTGCCGAAGGACGCCGCGCGCCCGTTCAAGGGCAAGGCGGTGGAGGAGATCGAGCGTTTCGCGCCGCCGGCCGCCGAGACCGCGGGCACGCTGCCGCCGTTGCCCGACGGCGAGGAGCTGCTGATCAGCCACAAGCAGGTGGACGACTACCAGACCTGTCCGCTGAAGTACCGCTACGTCCACCTGCTGCGGGTGCCGATCCTGCGCCATCACACGGTCGTGTACGGCAGCACGATCCACGCGGTCGTCGAGTTCTATCTCAAGCGGCGCGTGGAGGGCAACTACACCTCGCTCGACGACCTGCTGGCCGAGTACGAGCGCAAGTGGCTCAACCAGGGCTTCATCAGCTGGGAGCACGAGGCGCAGCGCAAGGCGGCGGGCCGGGCGGCGCTCACGCGCTTCTGGCATCAGGAAGAGGCGCAGGGAACGAAGCCGACGTGGGTCGAGAAGGACTTCGCGTTCAGCGTGGGCAACAACCGTGTGCGCGGCCGCTTCGATCGCGTGGACGAGGACC
>DASSLH010000240.1:0-2085 GCA_035689625.1 Candidatus Methylomirabilota bacterium
GGCCGCCTCGGCCACCGCCGGGTGCGCGTACAGGACCTCCTCCACCTCGCGCGGGTAGACGTTGAAGCCGCCGCGGATGATGAGGTCCTTCTTGCGCTCCACGATGTAGAGAAAGCCATCGGCGTCCAGCCGGCCCATGTCGCCGGTGTGCAGCCAGCCGTGGCGCAGCGTGCGGGCGGTCTCCTCCGGCAGCTTGTAGTAGCCCTGCATGACGTTGCGGCCACGCACGCAGACCTCGCCGACCTGATCGACCGGCAGCGGGCGGTCGTCGTCGTCCATGATCGCGATCTCGACGCCGGGAATCGCCTGGCCGACCGAGCCCAGCTTGCGCACGCCCGACAGGCGGTGCGCGCTGACCACCGGCGAGGCCTCGGTGAGGCCGTACCCCTCCTGGATGCGGCCGCCGAACTTCTTCTCGAACGGCTCGACGATCTCCACGGGCAGGGGGGCGGCGCCCGAGCCCCAGACCTTCATGGACGAGGTGTCGAAGCGCCCGGCGTCGGGGTAGTGCAGCAGGTAGACGAGCATCGTCGGCACCACCGACACCGACTCCACGCGATAGCGCTGGATCGCGTCGAGCACGCCCTCGGGATTGAACCAGCGCAGCAGCACGCCGCGCGTGCCGAGGATGTTGCCGGCGTTCATGACCGTCAGGCCGTAGGAGTGCGAGAGCGGCAGCACCATCAGCGACCAGCGGGCGCGGTCCAGCTCGTAGAGGCTGGCGGCCGAGCGCGCGTTGGAGGCCAGGTTGTCGTGCGACAGCGCCACGCCCTTGGGCCGGCCGGTGGTGCCCGACGTGTAGAGGATGACGGCCAGGTCGTCGTCGGCGCGATCCACCAGCGTGAACGTGTCCGGCTCGGCGCCGATCACCTCGTCCCACGGCCGGCCGCCATCGCCGCCACCGACGAGGATCACCGGCCCCGTCCAGCCGTCGAGCTTGGCGACGAACTCGGGGGCGGTGACGACGACCTTCGCCCCGGAGTCGGCGAGGATGTGGCCCACCTCGGCCGGGCCGAGCAGGAAGACGACCGGGACGATCACCGCGCCGGCCTTGAGGATGCCGTTGTAGGCCTGCAGCACTTCGGGACAGTTCGGCAGCAGCACGAGCACGCGGTCGCCGGGGACGACGCCCAGCCGGCGCAGCGCGCCGGCGACGCGGTTGCCGGCACGCTGCTGCTCGACATTGGTCCACTCGCGGCCCTCGAAGGCCAGCGAGACGTGCTCGCCGTGCGTCGCCACGCTGTCGTCACCGAGCCGGGCCAGGTTCATGGGCCGATCTTAGCGCGATCCGGCGTGATAGGATCGCGGCGATGCCGCGGGCCAGCCTGGCCGTCAAGATCTCCGTCCTGATCGTCGTCGTGCTCATCATCGGCTTCGGCGCCTCGACCATCCTCACGATCCAGCGCGAGGCCGACCTGCTGGTCGAGCAGAACAAGATGGCGGCGCGCCGCCTGACTGCCACGCTGGTCGCCAGCGTCGAGGGCGCGATGCTGCAGGAGCGCCCCGATGTCACGCGCTCGGTCCTGCAGGAGCTGAAGACGTCGTCGCCGGTCGAGGGCCTGAGGATCTTCCGGCGCAACGGCGACGAGGCGTTCACCGACCTCAGCACGGCGATGGAGGTGGACAAGAACGCCGGCCTCGACAAGGCCGTGCTCGACAACATCAAGAGGATGGCCCGGCCGCCCGGCGAGACGACGCACGACCCGCAGTTCGCCCGGGCGCTCGAGACGCTGCAGACGCAGGAGGCGCTGGAGACGCGCAACGGCGCGCGCTACTTCACGCTGCACCATCCCGTGCTGAACCAGGAGAAGTGCCAGGGCTGCCACGGCACGGCCTCGCCGGTGCGGGCCGTCGTGCGCGTCACGACGTCCATGGAGCCGGTGTTCGCGGAGGTCCGGCGCCATCGCAACCGGCAGATCCTGATCGGCGTGCTCACGATCGTGGCCGCCGCCGCCGTGCTCACGATCGCCATGCGCCGCGTCGTCGTGCGGCCGATCGGCGCCCTCGCCGCGGCCGCCCGGCGGGTCGGCGCCGGCGACTTCGACGCTCGGGCTCCGGTGGTGGGTCGCGACGAGATCGGCCAGC
>DASSLH010000241.1:0-2500 GCA_035689625.1 Candidatus Methylomirabilota bacterium
CGCGGCGCTCCGCTTCGGCGGCGTGGTGGCGCTGGCGGCCGTGCTGTTCGCGTGGAACCTGGCCCATCCACTGGCGCTGCTGGCCGGCTACACGATGCTGCCGCTCGTCGTGATCGTGCAGGGCCTGCGCCTGGCGCGCGAGGAGTCCACGTCGTGGACGTGATCGAGCACCCGCCGATCTTCCAGCTGCCGGGGATTCCCAATCACGTGACCTACACGTGGATCGCGATGATCGTGCTGGCCGCGCTGGCCTTCGCGGCCTCGCGCAACGTGCAGCTCGTCCCCCGCGGCCTGCAGAACTTCTTCGAGGTCGTGCTCGAGCAGTTCCAGCAGATGATCGACGAGGTCATCGGCCCCGAGGGGCGGCCCTATCTGCCGCTGATCGCCACGCTGGGCGTGTACATCCTGGCCACGAACCTGATGAGCCTGGTGCCGGGCGTCTACGGTCCGACGACGAGCCTCAACACCACCGCGTCTTGTGCCCTGGTCGTGTTCTTCGCCTATCACTACATCGGCGTACGCAAAAAGGGCACGCTGACCTACCTCGCTCACTTCACGGGGCCAATGCCCTGGTCACTCGGCATGGCGCCGATCAAGCTTCTCATGGTCCCGATCGAGGTCATCAGCCACCTGGCGCGACCGCTGTCGCTGACGCTGCGGCTGTTCGGCAACATGTTTGGCGGACACGTGCTGCTGGCGATGATCTTCTTCCTCATGGGATTCGATGGGCTGCTCGGCTGGGCGCTGTCGGGCGGCGTGATTCCCGCGATCGGCGGCGGCCTGGGCACCCTCATGATGGTCGCCTTCATGGTGGGATTCCTCTATCCGCTGAAGATCCTGGTGTCGTTCCTCCAGGCGTTCATCTTCGTGATGCTGACGATGCTCTACATCTCGGGCGCGGTCGAGGAAGCCGAGCACCACGGCGGCGAGCCCCATCCGGCGCACCACTAGCAGATCACACGTACAGAGGAGGGTCGTCGTGCGTTCACTGATCCTGGCAACTCTGGCAGTTCTGGCAGGTCCGGCGCTGGCGCTGGCCCAGGCGCCGGCCGCGGCGGCGGCGGAGCACGGCGGCCTGGTGGGTCCGTACTCGGTGCTGGTGGCCGGCTTCGCGATGGCCTTCGCCGCTGGCCTCTGCGCGCTCGGTCAGGGCCGCGCGGTGGCCTCGGCCGTCGACGCGATGGCCCGCCAGCCCGGCGCGGCGGCGCGCATCCAGACGGCGATGATCATCGGCCTGGCGCTCATCGAGTCGCTGGCCATCTACGTCCTCGTCGTGGCGATCATCCTGCTGTTCGTGCAGCCCATCAAGTAGCGACGCACCCGGGGTCCGGCGGCGCGGGCCAGCGCCCGCGCCGCCCTCGCAACATGGCGCGCGCGAATCATCGGTTGCCGAAGATTCCCGAGATGACGATCCGTCGTCTCTCGATCTACACGCGCTGCCTGCAGCAGCTCGAGGAGGACGGCGTCAAGACGATCTCCTCGCAGGAGCTGGCCGACCGCTTCAGCCTCAACTCCGCCCAGGTGCGCAAGGACCTCGCCTACTTCGGCGAGTTCGGCGTGCGCGGCATCGGTTACTACGTGGCCGGGCTCAAGGCCGAGCTGCAGCGCATCCTGGGCCTGGACCGCGAGTGGGCGGTGGCGCTGGTCGGCTTCGGCAACCTCGGCTCCGCGCTCTTCCACTACAAGGGCTTCAGCCGCCAGGGCTTCCGCATCGCGGTCGTCTTCGACGACGACCCGGCCAAGATCGGCCGCGACGTGGACGGCGTGTCGATCGTGCCCAGCCGCGACATGGCCCGCGAGATCCGGGCGCGCGGCATCCAGATCGCGATCGTGGCGGTGCCGCCGGAGGCAGCCCAGACGGTGACCGAGCAGATCGTCGCCGCCGGCGTCAAGGCCGTGCTGAACTTCGCGCCGACGCGGCTGCGGGTGGGGCGCGACGTGCGCCTCAAGCACGTCGATCTCTCGATCGAGCTCGAGACGCTCTCCTTCTACCTGGCCAAGGGCGGGCGCTAGCGCAGAGGAGCGCCGCGGCTCCGCCGCGGCGTGGTACGGTCAAGCTTCGAGCATGCTGAAGGAGTGGCCGGCGTTTCAGGCCCTGGCGAAATCCTTCGCCGGGGGAGACGTCTGCCTGCGTGTGGCCGGGCTGGCCGGCGCGGCCCGCGCGCTCGTGGTCGCCGAGCTGCTGCAGGCGCATCCGCGCCCCGCCGTCGTCGTCGTGCGCTCGATGGCCGACGCCCACCGCGTCACCCAGGACCTCAGGTTCTTCGGCGCGCCGGCGCTCGAGTTCCCCGAGCGCGAGCCGCGACTCTGGCGCGGCGGCCACCACCGCGAGGCCGACGCCGAGCGCGCGGTCATCGCCCGCCGCCTGGCCGCCGGCGAGCCGGTGGCCGTGGCCGTCACGCCGGCCGGCCTCGACACGCCGCTGCCCTCGCCCGCGCAGTTCGCGGGCAGCACGCTGCGCATCGGCGTCGGCGACCGGCTCGAGCGCGAGCTGCTGCTG
>DASSLH010000242.1:0-3418 GCA_035689625.1 Candidatus Methylomirabilota bacterium
AGTCCGGCCATAAGCCGAAATACCTTTTGATCGTCGACGAGACGGCGGAATGCGATCGTGCCGTCTACTACGCCGCGCGCCGGGCCAAGCGGAACAATGGCGGCGTGGTGATGTTGCGGGTGATCGAGACCGAGGACCGCAACCAGCAATGGCTTGGGGTCGCCGACATCATGCGCGCCGAGGCGCACGAGGCGGCCAACGCCGCGTTCGACCAGGCGGCAAGCCGCGCCATGGCGCTGACCGGCATCACACCGGAACGCATCATCCGCGAGGGCGATCCGGCCGAGCAAATCCTCGACGTCATCGAAAAGGACCCGGATATCGCAGCGTTCGTGCTCGCCGCGTCACCCGGGGCGGAAGGACCGGGCCCAATCCTGACCATGACGGCCGAGAATGCCGGCACATTTCCGGTTCCGGTGATCCTGGTGCCAGGCGGACTGGCCGACGCCGATCTCGACGCCCTGACTTGACCCACCTCAAGGCAGGGCGGAACTGCTTCCTTGAATGTGCTTTCCGCAGGGTTATCTGCTAGATGATCCTCGTAAACCCCTGACCGCGCCGGCCTTGAATCGGCGATGCGCCGGAGCAAGATCATGTTTATCCAGACCGAAGCCACCCCGAATCCGTCCACGCTCAAGTTCCTGCCCGGCAGGGATGTTCTCGGCGATGGCGGCACCATGGAATTCCGCGACGCCGGCGCCGCCGCCCACTCGCCGCTCGCCTCGACCACGACCAGGCGCCGCGTGTCCGGCTCGCCGGCCGCCTCGGCCACGCGCTCGCGCACGCGCGTCGTCGCCGCCTCCACCTCGCGCGAGGAGAGCGCGGGGGCGAATCTCACCTCCAGCACGACCAGGATCGACTCGGGCCCGAGGTGCATCGTGCGCAGCGCCTGCACGCGCTCGACCGCGGGGTCGCTGCGCGCGACGGACAGGATGCGCTGCCGCACGTCGGCCGGCGCCGACTCGCCGAGCAGCAGCGAGTAGTTCTCGAACGCCAGCACGACGGCCACGCCGATGAGCACGATGCCGATGGCGATGGACGCCACGGCGTCCCACACCACCCGCCCCGTCGCGTGCATCAGCGCCAGCCCCGCCGCCGCCAGGACGATCGACAGCAGCGCGGAGGCGTCCTCCAGCACGACCGTCAGGATGGTCGGATCGCGGTTCTCCCGGATGAACTCGCGCAGCGAGCGGCCACGCTTCACCCGGCGCAGCGAGTGAAGGGCCACGGTGAGTGACAGCGACTCGAACACGAACGCGCCCGCCAGCACGCCGAACGCCCAGGCCAGCGACGGCATGTCGCCGCCGCGCAGCACCTTGTGGATGCCCTCGCCGATCGAGAACGCGCCGCCCAGCGTGAACAGCATCATGGACACGACGAACGCCCAGAAGTAGACGTTCTTGCCGTAGCCGAAGGGATGACTCTCGTCCGGCGGCCGCCGGCCCAGCCGCATGCCCAGCGCCAGCAGCAGCTGGTTGCCGGTGTCGGCCGCCGAGTGCAGCGTCTCGGCCAGCATCGCGGCGCTGCCGGTGAACACGGCGCTGAGCGCCTTGAGGACGGCGAGGGCGAGGTTGCCGAGCAGCGCGGCGATGACGGCCGTCCGGGACTCTTCCATGGGCTGGCGCGCTGCATCGCGCGTGCCGCCGGAGCCGGCGAATCGCCGGCCGGTGTAAACTCTCCGCCATGTCGGCGCGCGTCGGCGTGGACATCGGCGGCACCTTCACCGACCTCGTGGTGGTGGACGAGCGCACCGGCGCCCTGCGCGTCGGCAAGGTCCTGACGACCGCCAAGGATCCGGCCCACGGCGTCGAGCAGGGCGTGCAGTCGCTGCTCGACGAGGCCGCCGTCGCCCCCGCCCGCGTGCGGGCCGTCGTGCACGGCACCACGCTGGCCACCAACGCCCTCATCGAGCGCAAGGGCGCGCGCACCGCGCTGCTCACCACCGAGGGCTTCCGCGACGCGCTGGAGATCCGTCACGAGGGCCGCTACGACATGTACGACCTGCTCATCGACCCGCCGGCGCCGCTGGTGCCACGCCACCTGCGCCGCGAGGTCGCCGAGCGGCTGCTCCCCGACGGCGCCGTGCTGCGCACGCTCGACGAGGCCGCCGCCCGCCGCGTGATCGCCGGCCTCGTGCACGATGGCGTCGAGGCGGTGGCGATCTGCTTGCTGCACGCCTATCTCAACCCGGCGCACGAGCGGCGACTGGCCGAGCTGGTGCGCGAGGCGGCGCCCTCGCTCGCCGTGTCATGCGCCTCGGAGGTCGTGCCGGAGATCCGCGAGTACGAGCGCGCGTCCACCACGACCGCCAACGTCTACGTGGCGCCGCTCATGGCCCGCTACCTCGAGGACCTCGAGCGCCGCCTGGCCGGGCTCGGCGTGCCGGGCCAGCTCTACATCATGCAGTCCTCGGGCGGCATCGCGCTGCCGCCGCTGGCCCGGCGGCTGCCGATCCGCCTGGTCGAGTCGGGCCCGGCGGCCGGCGCGCTGGCCGCCGCCCAGGCCGCGCGCGAGCGGGGCGATCGCAAGCTGCTGTCGTTCGACATGGGGGGCACGACGGCCAAGGCGTGCGTCATCGACGACGGCGCGCCGCTGGTGGCGCGCGAGTTCGAGGTCGCGCGCGCCGACCGGTTCAAGAAGGGCTCGGGCCTGCCCGTGCGCGTGCCGGTCATCGAGATGATCGAGATCGGCGCCGGCGGCGGCTCCCTCGCGCGCGTGGACCGCCTGGGGCTGCTGAAGGTCGGGCCCGACAGCGCGGGCGCCGATCCCGGCCCCGCCTGCTACAACCTCGGCGGCCGCCTGCCCACGGTGACCGACGCCGACCTGCTGCTCGGCTACCTCGACGCGGAGTTCTTCCTCGGCGGCCGCATGCGGCTGGATCGCGCGGCGGCCGAGCGCGCGGTGGCGGAGCATGTCGCGCGCCCGCTCGGCCTCGACGTGACGGCGGCGGCGTGGGGCATCCACCGCGTCGTCAACGAGAACATGGCGGCGGCCGCGCGCATCCACGGCATCGAGCGCGGCCGCGACCTGCGCGCCTACCCGCTGTTCGCGTTCGGTGGCGCCGGGCCGGTGCACTGCTGGCAGGTGGCGCGCGTGCTCAAGGTGCCGCGCATCCTGCTGCCGTTCGGCGCCGGCGCCATGTCGGCCTGGGGCCTGCTCGCCGCGCCGCTGGCCTTCGACTTCGTGCGCACCCTGCGCGCCCGCCTGGATCACGCCGACTGGGACGCGCTGAACGCGCTCTTCGTCGAGATGGAGGACGAGGGCCGCGCCCTGCTGGAGCGCGCGGGCGTCGCGGCGGAGGCGGTAACGGTGACCCGCATCGCCGAGATGCACTACGCCGGCCAGGGCCACGAGGTCGAGGCGCCGGTGCCCGCCGGCCGCCTGGCGGCCGGGAGCCTGGCCGCGATCACCGCGTCGT
>DASSLH010000243.1:0-3454 GCA_035689625.1 Candidatus Methylomirabilota bacterium
GAGGTCGCCGGTGCGCGCGACAGCCTGCGCCCGTGGCGCGTGAGCGCGACGGGCCCCTGGCTGCCCTACGCCTTCGGCGAGGACGCCGCGTGAGCCAGAGCCGCCCCGTGGTGCAGGTGCGCGAGCTGGACTCGTTGCGGAGCGAGCTCGAGCGCCAGGCCGACGCGCTGACGCCGCGCTGGAACGCGGACCCCGAGGAGGTCCAGCGCTCGGTCGCGCGCCTGGTGCTCACGCTGGTCGAGTTCATCCGCCAGCTCATGGAGCGCCAGGCCATCCGCCGGATGGAGGCCGAGACGCTCACGCGGGAGGAGACGGAGTCGGTGGGGCTGGCCCTCATGCGGCTGGAGCAGACCGTGCGCGACATGGCCGCCCGCTTCGGTCTCAAGCCGGAAGAGCTCAACCTCGACCTGGGGCCGCTCGGGCGGCTGCTGTAGCGATGCGGCTTCCGGCGCTGCTGCTCGCCGCCGGCCGCTGGCTGCTCGCGCTGGCCGTGCCGGCCGCCGCGCTGGGGCTGACGCTGCTCATCCAGCCGCTCGTCGACCAGCTGCCGAGCCCGCCGTTCGTCGCCGCCGTCCTGGTCGTCGCGTGGGTCGGCGGCTTCCGGCCGGCGCTGCTCGCCACGGCGGTGAGCGTGCTGGCCATCAACTACTACTTCCTGGAGCCGCGGCACTCGCTGTGGGTCACGCCGCCGGAGCTGGCCTGGCTCGTGATGTTCGTGAGCGTGAGCATGATCATCGCCTGGCTGGTGACCAACCGCGCCGAGTCGCGCCGGCGCATGGAGGCCAGCGCGCGCCACCTGCGCTTCGTGACCGACGCCGCGCCCGTGATGATCTACTACGTCGACGCCGGCGGCCGCTATGGCTTCGCCAACCGGCCGTTCGCCCAGCGCTACGGCCTCACGCCCGAGGCGATCGTGGGCCGTCGCGTCGAGGACGTCGTCGGTCCCGTCCGCTATCCCACGCTGGCGCCGCACCTGGGCGCCGCCCTGGCTGGCCGGCCGACGACGTTCGAGACGACGACGGCGGACGCCGACGGCACGGTGCGGCAGCTGTCGGCGACCTACGTGCCCGACGTCGCCGGCGGCGACGTGCGCGGCGTGGTCGCCGTGATCACCGACGTCACCGAGCGCACGCGCGCGGAGGACGAGCGCGTGCGACTGCTGGCCGTCGAGCAGGCGCGCCGGCGCGAGACCGAGGCGATCGCCGAGCTGGGCCGCGTGCTCACGCGCGGGCTCGAGGTCGAGCCGGTCGCCGAGCGCCTGGCCGAGCTGGCGCGCGGCATGCTGCGCGCCGTCACGGCGACCGTCTACCGCGTCGATCCGGAGAGCGGTGACCTCGTGTGCCTGGCGATCTCCGGCGACATGGCGACGTTCCGCGTCGGCGGCGTCGTCTCGCGCCACGCGGGCGCGGCGGGCGCCGCGGTGCGCCGCGGCCGGCCGGTCACCACCGACAACGTGCTGGGCGATCCGGCCATCGAGCTTCCCGAGAGCACGCGGGCGTGGGTCGAGCGGGCCACCTATCGCGCGGTGCTGGCGGTGCCGCTGCGCCTCAAGGGCCGCACGATCGGCGCCTTCGCGCTGGGCGACCGCCTGGGCCGCGTGTTCACGTCCGACGAGGTGCGGCTGGTCGAGGCCTTCGCCGACCACGCGGCCGTCGCGCTGGAGAACGCGCGCCTGTACACGGAGGCCGAGGCCCGGCGCCGCGAGGCCGAGCTGCTGGCCGAGCTGGCCCGGGCCGTCAACGGCTCGCTCGAGCTCGACAGCGTCCTGCACCAGGCGGCGGCCGCCGCCAAGGACCTGTGCGACGCCGACCTCGCCCGCATCGCGCTCTGGGACGCCGCCCGCCAGGGCCTGACGTACCGTTACACCGTCGGCACGCGCGTGTCCGGCCACGAGCACGTGCTGCTCACGCCGGGCAAGGGCCTGGCCGGGGAGGTGCTGGCGACCGGCCGGCCCGTGCGCACGGCCAACGTGCTCGAGGATCCCCGCCTGCACCCCGACTACGCCCCGATGATCCGCGCCGAGGGCAGCCGGGCGGTCATGGTCGCGCCCATCCGCATCGGTGAGCGCATCGAGGGCCTGATCTACGTCGACAACCGGCGGCCGCGGGCCTTCACCGACCGCGACGAGGCCGTGCTGATGCGCCTGGCCGACCACGCGGCCATCGCGCTCGGCAACGCGCGGCTGTTCGCCGGCGAGCAGGGCGCGCGCGGCGAGGCCGAGGCGCGCGCGCGGCGCGCCCGGCTGCTGGCCGACGTCAGCCGCGTGCTGGCCTCGTCAACGCACTACGAGAAGACGCTCGACGGCGTCGCCGCGCTGGTCGTGCCCGCCCACGCCGACTGGTGCATGGTGCACCTGGCCCGGCGCGACGGCAGCGTGCGGCGCATCGCGGTCGCCCACGCCGATCCCGCCCACGCCGCGCTGGCCGCCGAGACGCGGAGCCTGCCGCCCACGCCGCACTGGCTGCGCGACGCCGGGCCGATGATCGACGCGCTGCGCGGCGGCCAGTCGGTCTTCGTGCCGGACGTGCGGCCGGCCGAGCTGGAGCGGCTCACCGGCGGCGTCGAGGACCGGCGGATCTTCGCCGCGCTCGGCCCGCGCTCGCTGCTGATGGTGCCGCTGGTGGCGCGCGGGCGCGCGCTCGGCTCCATGACCTGGGCACGGCTGGCCGGGCGCGAGCGGTGCACGGTGGACGACCTGCGCCTGGCCGAGGACCTGGCCGGCCGCATCGCGCTGGCCATCGACAACGCGCGGCTGTACCGGCAGGCCGAGCGCGCGCGCGTGGAGGCCGAGGAGGCCAACCGCGCCAAGGACGAGTTCCTGGCCGTGCTCTCGCACGAGCTGCGCACGCCGCTGACCGCCATGCTCGGCTGGCTGCGCCTGCTGCGCGGCGGCCAGCTGGCGGGGGACAAGGTCGCCCAGGCGCTCGAGGTCGTCGAGCGCAACACGCGCACGCAGGCGCAGCTGATCAACGACCTGCTCGACGTCTCCCGCATCATCGCCGGCAAGCTCGCGCTGGACCTCTACCCGGTGGACCTGCTGCCGATCCTGGAGGAGGCCGTCGAGCTGTCGCGCACGGAGGCCGAGGCCAAGGCCGTGACGCTCGAGCTGGCCGCCGACCGGCGGGCCGGCATCGTGCTCGGCGATCCGCTGCGGCTGGGGCAGATCGTCGCCAACCTGATCACCAACGCCGTGAAGTTCACGCCGAGCGGCGGGCGGGTGGCGTTGACGCTGGCGCGCGAGCCCGAGCACGCCCTGCTCACCGTCGCCGACAGCGGCATCGGCATCGACCCGGAGATCCTGCCGCGCATCTTCGACCGCTTCCGCCAGGCCGACAGCACCATCACGCGCCGGCACGGCGGGCTCGGGCTGGGCCTGGCCATCGTGCGCCATCTCACCGAGCTGCACGGCGGGACCGTACAGGCGGCCAGCGCGGGCAGCGGCCGCGGCAGCACG
>DASSLH010000244.1:0-2506 GCA_035689625.1 Candidatus Methylomirabilota bacterium
CCGACGTGCCCGCCACGCGCCGGCTCCCCGCCGTCGTCACGACCTCGACCTCGTAGGCGTACCGCCGGAGCAGCCGGTTCGCGGTCGCGAAGACCTCGACGGGGCCGACGAGGTCGAGCTCGTCCACCGGCGGAACGGCGAGCAGCACGATGCGCCGGGCCATGACGCGGCATCTTGCGCCGGCCGCCGGCGGCGCGCAAGGGCGCTGGCCGAAACGGTCGGAAAATTGTCGCCCGCCGCCCGTGCCGCTGCGGCACCCTGTCGGGGACATGCTGAGGGTCGGATTCGCCGGGACGTTCGCCGCCTCGCTCGAGCCGGCGGTGCGCTCCAGCCTCGACGTGCCGTGCGAGATCGCGCTCGGCGGCGAGGACGCGGTCATCACCGCGCTGGCCGACGTGGACGTGCTGGTCACGCTCGCGTTCACCCGCGCGATGGCGGCGGCAGCGCGGCGCCTGCGGCTCGTGCAGGTGCCGGGCGCCGGCCTGGACCGGATCGACGTGGCGGCGCTGCCGCCCGGCGTCGCGCTGGCCAACGTCTACGGCCACGAGGTCGGGATCGCGGAGTACGTGCTGGCCGCGATGCTCACGCTCACGCGCGGGCTCGGGCGGCTCGACGCGGCGCTGCGCCAGGGGCGCTGGGAGAGCCAGTGGGCGGTCGGCGCGCCGCCGCCGCCGGCGTGGCCCGAGCTGGCCGGCCGCACGCTGGCGATCCTCGGCTACGGCCACATCGGCCGGGCGCTGGCCCGTCGCGCGCACGCGTTCGAGATGCGCGTGCTGGCGATCCGCCGCTCGCTGCCAGGAGCGGACGACGGCCTCGCGAGCGTCCACGGCCCCGACGCGCTCGACGACGTCCTGGCGGACGCGGATTACGCCGCGATCACGCTGCCGCTGACGGAGGCCACGCGCGGGCTGCTGGGGGAGGCGCGCCTGCGGCTCCTCAAGCCGACCGCGATCCTCGTCAACGTCGCGCGGGCGGCGATCGTGGACGAGGACGCGCTCTATGCGGCGCTGGCCGAGCGCCGCCTGGGCGGCGCCGCCCTCGACGTCTGGTATCGCTATCCGACCGAGCCCGGGCCGCCGCGGCCGGCCGCGAGACCGTTCCACGAGCTGCCGAACGTGCTCATGACGCCGCACGTGGCGGGCTGGACGGACGGGATGCTGCGCGAGCGCGCCCGGCTGATCGCCGCCAACGTCGGCCGTGTCGCCCGCGGCGAGCCGCCGCTGAACCTGATCGCGCGCTAGGCCGGCAGCCGGCGCACCGGGTTGCGCAGGGTGCCGATGCGGTCGAGCGTGATCTCGACCACGTCGCCCTCGCGCAGCGCGTGCTCGTCCGGCACCAGGATGCCGGTGCCGGTGGACAGCACGGTGCCCGGCGGGCAGGGGTTGCTGCGGCAGAGCCAGGTCACCAGCTCGGTGCACTGCCGCTTCATCTCCTTGGTGTTGACGTGGCCGCGGAAGATCGGCCGGCCGCCGCGGGTGATCACGCACATGAGCTCCAGCGTGTGCGGATCGCCGATCTCGGCGGCGGTGACGAGCACCGGCCCGCAGGCGAAGCACCCCTCGAACATCTTGGACTGCGGCAGGAACAGCGGGTTCGCGCGCTCGATGTCCCAGGCCGACAGGTCGTTGCCGGCCGTGTAGCCCACGATGGCGCCGGCCCGGCCCAGCACCAGCGCCAGCTCGGGCTCGACCGCGGTCAGCGTGGAGTCCGCGCGCACGCCGATCGGCGCGTTGGGGCCGACGGTACGCGAGGCGGTGGCCTTGAAGAACAGCTCGGGCCGCTCCGACTCGTAGACGAAGTCGTAGATGCCCTTGGTGCGTCCGCCCTCGCCGGTGTGCGCCTCGTAGTACTCGCGGCTGCGCCGGTACGTGATGCCGGCGCCCCACACCTCGGGCGGATCCAGCGGCGCCAGCAGGTGCGCCCGTCGCGGCGCCGGCGCCTGGTCGAGCGAGGCCCACGGCACCCGCGTGCGCGCCGTCCGGGCCAGCGCGCGCAGGCGGCTCTCCAGCCGGGCTCCGGTGCCGGCCTCGGCGATGAGCTCGATGACCGACGTGACGCCGTCCTTGGGCGCGGTGACGTCGAGGACGGCGTCGGCGGTGACGATGCCGACGCGCTTGCCGCGCCCGGGCAGGAAGAACTGGCAGAGCTTCATGACGCCTCCAGTCGAACGAGGTCCAGCCGCTCAACGGTAGCCGGGCCGCGCGGTGCCGTCAACGCGCTTGCCTAGCCCGACGCGCGGGACAGGGCGTCGAGCACCGCCGCGACGTGCGCGTCGACCGCGGCGGGCCCCTCCAGACGCAGGACCGCGCACGGCAGCGCCGCGAGCCACCGCTCGTGCATCGCACGGCTTCGCTCGACCGGCTCGCCGTCGTCGTAGCGCGCCGCCCAGGCGAGAAACGCCTCAGCCTTGGCGTGCCGCGCGCCGCCGGCGCCCATCGCCGCCTCGCCGTACCGCGCGCGCTCGCGCGCGCGCAGCCGCGCCAGCCGGATCTCGGCCGGCACCGCG
>DASSLH010000245.1:0-2268 GCA_035689625.1 Candidatus Methylomirabilota bacterium
GACGACGTCAGCGGCACGATGCGCGTGGGGCCGATCTCGGCCGGCGCGATGCCGGGCCCGGCCTGCTATGGCCGCGGCGGCATGCAGCCCACGGTGACCGACGCCGACCTGCTGCTCGGCTACCTGGACGCTCACTACTTCCTGGGTGGCCGCCTGCAGCTCGATCGCGAGCGGGCGCGGGCGGCGTTCGAGCCGATCGCCACGCGCGTGGGGCTGGGGCTGACGGAGACGGCGGCCGGCGCCGTGCGCGTCGTCGAGCACCAGATGGCGGATCTCATCCGCAAGGCCACCGTGCAGAAGGGTTACGACCCGCGCGACTGCGTCGTCTACGCCTACGGCGGCGCCGGCCCCGTCCACGCGGGCGTCTACGCGCGCGAGCTGGGCGCGCAGGGCGTCGTCGTGCCGCTCGGCGGGCTCTGCTCGCTGTGGTCGGCGCTCGGCGCGGCCTCGGCGGACCTGCTGCACATCTACGAGGCCGTGGACATCCAGCCGAGCCCGTTCGATCCCGCGCGGGTCGCCCAGCATTTTGCCGATCTCGAGAACCGTGGGCGCGTCCAGCTGCGGGCCGACGGCATCGACCCGGCGACGGCGCGACTGGCCCGCTCGGCCGACATCCGCTACAAGGGCCAGATCAACGAGGTCGAGGTTTCCGTCGCCGCCGGCGCGCTGGACGAGGCCGCGCTGGCCCAGCTCGTCGCCGACTTCCATCGCCGCTACGAGACCGTCTACGGCCGCGGTGCCGGCTTCGCCGAGGCGCGCGTGGAGATCGTCACCTACCGCGTGCGCGCCTCGGCCGTCAGCGCCAAGCCGCGCATCGTCGCCAGCCGCGAGGCCGACCGCGCTCCCGCGCACGCGGCAAGTGCCGGGACGCGACCGGTGTACTGGTCGGAGCTGGGCGACTTCGCGGTCACGCCGGTGTTCTGGGGCGAGAAACTTTCGCCTGGGAACGTGGTGCCCGGCCCGGCCATCGTCCAGGTCCCCGACACCACCGTGGTCGTGCATCCCTTCGAGAGTGCGCGCATCGATCCGTACGGCAACGTCCTGATCGACTTCGCGGCTCGCTGACGCCCGGCGCCGGACCGCGAGGCATCGCCCTTGCAACGCCCGGAAGGCGTGGACCTCTCGCGACGCACCCTGCTCGCAGGCGCCGGCGCCCTCGGCGCCGGCTGGCTCGCCGCTCCCGCCTGGGCCGCCCCCACCCGTAGCGTGCGCGAGCACGGCGCGCGCGGCGACGGCCGGAGGGACGACACGGCCGCGATCCAGGCGGCCATCGACGCCGCCGCGCCGGGCGGTGTCATCGTGTTCCCACCCGGTGACTATCTGTCCGGCACGCTGCGCCTGCGCAGCCGGCTCACGCTGCGGCTGGCCGAGGGCGCCACGCTGCTCGCCAGCCCGAGCGATCGCGATTTCGCGCCGCGCGAGAAGCTGCCCTACGAGCCGTTCGCCGACGAGGAGACGGCCGACTTCGCCTTCGCCCTGCTGCAGGGCCGTGGGCTCGAGCGCGTGACGATCGTCGGCCCCGGCCGCATCGACGGCAACCGGCGCGCGCGCGGCGGCCCCAAGCCGATCGCGCTGAAGCAGTGCCGCCACGTCACCGTCCAGGACGTGACGATCGAGAACGCGCCCAACTACAACGTCAGCCTGCTCGGGTGCGAGCACGTGGACGTCCGCGGCGTGACGATCCGCAACGGCTACGCCGACGGGATCGACGCCGACTGCTGCCGCTTCGTGCGCGTCGCCGGCTGCCGCGTGGAGTCGCGCGACGACGCCATCTGCGTCAAGAGCAGCCTGGCGCTGGGCGTCCGCCGCCCGACCGAGTACGTCGTCGTCACCGACTGCACGCTGACGAACGTGCGCAACGGGCTGAAGATCGGCACCGAGTCCGCCGGCGACGTCCGCCACGTCGTCTTCCGCAACTGCGCGCTCACGGGCCGGGCCGAGCCGCTGAACGTGCTCAGCTTCGGCCTCAAGCCGCACCCGAGCGCCGGCGTGTCGCTACAGAGCGTGGACGGCGGCCGCGTCGAGCAGGTGCTGGTGACGGGCATCACGATGCGCGACGTCCGCGCGCCGCTGTTCGTGCGGCTGGGCCGGCGCGGCCTCGGCCAGCCCGTGCCCACCGCCGGCGCGCTGGCGCGGATCACCATCCGCAACGTCACCGCGACCGGCGCCGCCTGGCCCTCGTCCATCACCGGCGTCCCCGGCCACGACGTCGCGGACGTCACGCATCGTGATGCCCGTCACCAGCACCTGCTCGACGCGGCCGCCGTC
>DASSLH010000246.1:0-3943 GCA_035689625.1 Candidatus Methylomirabilota bacterium
CCAGGACCACGACCGCGTGAGCCAGATGATCGCCGAGGCGCGCGCCCAGGCGGGCGGCAAGAAGCCGTAGCCGATCAGCGCCCGGCGGCGCCGCCCGAGGTCCGCCTCACGGTCAGCGGCACCGCCATCACGGTCTCGCCCTTGAAGACGACGACCGGGATCGTCCAGACGACCTCCACGGTCACCCGCCCGTCGTTGGTGATGGTGACGTCGCGCTCGCTGAGCGGCACGCCGGCCTCGTTGGTCGCCGTCATCACCTTCGCCTTCAGCTCGGCCGAGGGCGTCGACTCCACGCCCTCCTTGGAGATGATCGCGTCCACCGCGTTGTTGACGGCGATCCACGACCAGGCCGAGATCATGCCGCAGTACGCCCCGTAGAGCAGCGCCACCGCGATCACGCCCCAGACGAACAGTTTCATGAGCGTCCCCCCTCCCGGACGGGTGTGACGTTCACGACTCCTTCGGCAGGTACACCCAGATCTTCGCCGCCGCCGGCAGCCCCAGCGTGATGGACTGCCCGTCGCCGGTTGCAGTGATCGTGCCCGCCCACGGCGCCACCTCGGCGATCTTCAGGCGGCGGCCCGGGCGCACGTTGTGGCGCCAGAGGTACTCGAGCAGGCTCTTGTCGGCCTCGGCCTCCTCGGTGATCCGCTCGACCACCACCGCCGCGCCCTGCTGCGCCTGCGCGAGCGGAAACGGCTCCACACGCGGCGCCGGCCGCGCCATGCCCGGGATGGGATTGCCGTGCGGGCACGTGGTCGGCATGCCGAGCAGCTCGGCAAGCCGGTCCTCGACGCGCGGCGAGATGGCGTGCTCGAGGCGGTGCGCCTCCTCGTGGGCATCGGTCCAGTTCAGGCCGAGCGTGTCGGTGAGCCAGCGCTCCAGCAGCCGGTGCCGCCGCGCCATGACCTCGGCGATCTGGCGCCCCTTGGTCGTCAGCAGCAGCGTCTTGCCGCGGCCGATCCTGACGTAGCCGCCCTTGGTGAGCCGGTGGATGGACTCGGTGACCGCCGGCGCCGAGATCCCCATGTGCTTGGCCAGACGGGCGCCGATGACGGGCTTGCCGCTGGACGAGGCGAGGTCGTAGATGGCGGCCAGGTAGTCCTGCACCGAGGCGGTGGCGTGCCCGGTTCCCTCGGCGCGGCTCTTCGGCGCGGTCGGCTTTTCGGTATCCGGCAACGCCCGCAGTATACCCGAGCGGCCGCGGCCCGGGCACGCGCGGCGTCGCGTGCTATCCTGACCCGCATGACGCGCGCCGACGCCGCGCAGCGGCTGGCCGAGCTGCGCGAGCGGATCCACCACCACGACTATCTGTACTACGTCGAGGCGCGACCCGAGGTCTCCGACGCCGAGTACGACGCGCTCATGCGCGAGCTGCGCGCGCTGGAGGCGGAGTTCCCCGACCTCGTCACCGCCGACAGTCCCAGCCAGCGCGTGGCCGGCGCGCCGGTGGACGCCTTCCAGCCCGTCGAGCACCGCGTGGCGATGCTCTCGCTCGACAACACGACCACGCCCGACGAGCTGCGCGAGTTCGAGGCGCGGATCACGCGCGTGCTGCCGGGCCAGCGCTTCAGCTACGTCTGCGAGCCGAAGATCGACGGCCTCGGCGTGGCGCTGCTCTACGCGCGCGGCCGCTTCGTGCGCGGCGCCACCCGCGGCGATGGGCGCGTGGGCGAGGACATCAGCGCCAACCTGAGGACCATCCGCACCGTGCCGATGCGGCTGCGGGGCGCGCTGGCCGAGGTGGAGGACCTCGAGGTCCGCGGCGAGGTCTACATGCCGCGCGGGGAGTTCGAGCGGCTCAACCGCGGCCTGGAGGAGGCCGGCGAGGCGACCTTCGCCAACCCCCGCAACGCCGCCGCCGGCGCCGTGCGCCAGAAGGACCCGGCCGTCACCGCCCGGCGGCCGCTCGACGCCTTCCTCTATCACCTCTCGTGGTCGCCGGGAGTCGCGTTCGCCAGCCACTGGGAGGCGCTGGAGGCGCTGCAGCAGGCGGGCTTCCGCACCAACCCGCGGGCGGCCCGGGCGGACTCCATCGACGAGGTCATCGCCGCCTGCGCGCGGCTGGAGACCGACCGCGACAGCCTCGGGTACGACGCCGACGGCGTCGTCGTGAAGGTGGACTCGCTGGAGCTGCAGCGCCGGCTCGGCTCGACGACCCATCACCCGCGCTGGGCCATCGCCTTCAAGTTCGCCGCCCGCCAGGCCACGACCGTGGTCAGGGCGATCGAGGTCAACGTCGGCAAGACCGGCGCGCTCACGCCGGTGGCGAAGCTCACGCCGGTGCCGCTGGCCGGCGTGACGATCAGCAACGTCAGCCTGCACAACGAGGACGAGATCCGCCGCAAGGACGTGCGCGTGGGCGACACCGTGCTGATCGAGCGGGCCGGCGACGTCATCCCCTACGTCGTCCAGGTCGTCGTGGCGCGGCGGCCACCCGACAGCGTCGAGTACAAGTTCCCCGACCGCTGCCCGGCCTGCGGTGGCGTGGCCTTCCGGCCGGAGGGCGAGGTGTACTGGCGCTGCCAGAACACCGCCTGCCCCGCCCAGCTCAAGGAGCGCCTGCGCCACTTCGGCTCGCGGCGCGCGATGGACATCGAGGGCCTCGGCGAGGCGGCCATCGAGCAGCTGGTCGAGCGCGGCCGCGTGCGCAGCTTCGCCGACCTCTACGACCTCACGGCCGCGGAGGTCGCCGACCTCGAGCGCTTCGCCGAGAAGTCGGCCGAGAACCTGGTCGCCGCCATCGCGTCGAGCCGGACGCGCGGGCTGGCGCGGCTGCTCAACGCGCTCGGCATCCCGATGGTGGGCGAGCGCGTGGCCCAGCAGCTGGCCGCCCGCTTCGGCACGATGCAGCGGCTGCAGGCCGCCTCCGAGGCCGAGCTGGCCGAGGTGCACGGCATCGGCGAGCGCATCGGCGCCTCGGTGACGAAGTTCTTCGCCGACGAGAGCAACCGCGAGGTGATCGGGCGGCTCGAGGCCGCCGGCGTGGTGATGGCCGAGACCGGGTTCATCGAGGGCCCGCGACCGCTGGAGGGCAAGACGTTCGTGCTCACCGGGACGATGCCCACGCTCACGCGCGACGCGGCGACCGATCTCATCCTCCGCCTCGGCGGCCGCGTCAGCAGCAGCGTGTCGAAGAAGACCGACTATCTGATCGCCGGCGAGGCGGCCGGCAAGAAGGAGGCCGACGCCCGGCGTCTCGGCGTCACCGTCCTCGACGAAGCCGCTTTCCTGGCGCTGGCGCGTCCGGCATCATAGACGGGTCGTGAAGTCGCTCGTCGCGCGTCTGCCGCTCGTGCTCGCGCTGCTGGCCGCCGGCTGCATTGGCCGCGTCACCGAGTCGCCCGCGCCGGTGGACCAGGCGCAGCCCGGCCACTGGACGTCGCTGCGCACGCTGCCAGCGCCGCGCCAGGAAGTCGCCGTCGCCGCCTGGCGCGAGCGCGTCTGGGTCATCGGCGGCTTCGGCGACACCGCCGAGCCTGTGCGGACGGTCGAGACCTATGATCCGGCCCAGGCGCTGTGGGAGACGCGCGGCCAGCTGCCGGTCGCGCTGCACCACGCCGCCGCCGCGGTGGCCGGCGATCGCCTCTTCGTCGTCGGCGGCTACACCGGCGGGCGCGTGAGCTGGACCGCCTCCGACGCGCTCTACGAGTACGTCGCCGCCCGCGAGACGTGGGAGGCGCGGGCGCCGATGCCGACCCCGCGCGGCGGCCTGGCGGTGGCGGTGCTGGACGGCAAGGTGCACGCGCTCGGCGGCTCCGGCGACGGCGTGACGAACGCCCACGAGGTCTACGACCCGGCGACGAACCGCTGGAGCCGGGCCAACGCGATGCCGACGGCGCGCGATCACCTGGCGGCCGTCGCCTTCCAGGGCCGCGTGTGGGCGCTGGGCGGCCGCGCCTCCGTCATGGGCGAGCAGTACGCCAACGTCGAGGTCTACGAC
>DASSLH010000247.1:0-3440 GCA_035689625.1 Candidatus Methylomirabilota bacterium
GAAGGCTCGGCGGCCGCGCTGCGCGACAACGCCGACATCAAGGAGTTCTACCTGGGCCTCACCGAGGTCGGCGCCCGCAAGTCGTATCGCGAGGTGAAGCACTACAAGCGCCGTAAACGCTGGCTGAGCTAAGAGGAGGACTCGATCGCATGAGACGGATGCTGGGGTGGGGGATGCTGCTGCTGCTCGTGACGGTGACGGCGGGCGCGTGCGCGAGCATGAGGGAGTCCAAGCCGGCCGAGCTGCCCTCGCTGTACAAGCGGCTGGGCGGTCGGGAGGGCATCTCGACCGTCGTCAACGACTTCGTGGCGAACATGGCGGCCGATCCGCGGGTGAACGAGCGCTTCAAGGACAAGAAGCCGGCCGAGCTCGAGCAGTTCAAGTCGCGGCTGGCCGACCAGATCTGCGAGGCGAGCGGCGGCCCCTGCTCGTACTACGGCAAGGACATGAAGGCCGCCCACCAGGGCATGCGGATCAGCGACGAGGAGTGGAACGCCACCGTCGAGAACCTCGTCAAGGCGCTCGACAAGAACAACGTGGACGCCCGCTCCAAGCAGGAGCTGCTGGCCACGCTGGGGCCGATGAAGAAGGACATCGTGGGCCAGTGAGTGACGCCAACCCCGGCGCCGTCCACGGCTTCAGCGTCTACGACGCCCTCGCGCGGGGCGGCGTCGTCCACGCCGACGCCCCTGCCGTCATCCAGGGCGAGCGCCAGGTCTCGTTCCGCGAGCTGCGGCGGCGCATCGACGCGCTGGCCGGCGGGCTGGCGGCGCTGGGGATCGGCCGGGGCGCGCGCGTCTGCGTGCTCGCCCAGAACGACGTCGCCTATCTCGAGCTCTACGGCGCCTGCGCGCGCCAGGGCATCGTCGCCTATCCGATCAACTGGCGGCTGACGGCGCCGGAGGTCGAGCGGGTCCTGGAGCGCGCGGCGCCGGCCCTGATGGTGGCCGACGCATCCACGCTCGCCATCGTCGGCGACTGGCCGGCCGCCAAGAAGTCCGTGCGTCACTGGTACCAGCTCGGCGACACGGCTGCACCCGGCTTCCGCCCGTTCGCCGCGCTCTATCGCGACGGGGCGCCGCCGGCGCCGGCCGCCGTCGGCCCCGACGACGTCTTCGCCGTCATCTCCACGGCGGCGGTGGACGTCATCCCGCGCGGCGCGGCGCTCACCCACGCCAACGTGCTCACGGCGAGCCTCGTCGCGGCCGCCGCGTTCGGGCTGACGCCGGGCGATCGCTACCTCGTCGCGCTGCCGCTGTTCCACATCACCGCGCTCGGCACCGCGCTCGCGCACCTGCAGGCCGGCGCCGCCTGCGTGATCGTCCCCCGCTTCGACGCCGACGAGGCCGTGCGGCTGATCGATCGCCACCGCGTCACGCACCTGTCCGACTTCCCGCCGGTGCTCGGCGGCGTGCTGGACGCCGCCGCCAAGGCGGGCAGCCGGCTGCCGAGCCTGCGCGACGTCGCCGGCCTCGACGCGCCGCCGACGATCCAGCGCCTGCACGAGGCCACCGGGGCGCAGTTCTGGACCGGCTTCGGCCAGTCGGAGACGAGCGGGTTCGTCACGATCCAGCGCGTGCGTGAGCGGCCCGGGGCGTCCGGGCGGCCGGTGCCGGGCGCCGAGGTCCGGCTGGTGGACGACGACGACCGCGAGGTGCCGGTCGGCACGCCCGGCGAGATCGTCGTGCGCGGGCCCCTCGTGTTCGCCGGCTACTACGCGCAGCCGGACGTCACCGGCTACACCTTCCGCAACGGCTGGCATCACACCGGCGACGTCGGCCGCTTCGACGCCGACGGCTACCTGCACTACGTCAAGCGCAAGCCCGAGAAGGAGCTGATCAAGCCGGGGGGCGAGAACGTGTACCCGGCCGAGGTCGAGACGGTGATCATGCAGATGGAGGGCGTCAGCGGCGTCTGCGTCTTCGGCGTCCCCGACGTGAAATGGGGCGAGGCCGTCAAGGCGGTGGTCGAGGTCAAGCCGGCCGGCCGCTACACCGCGGCCCAAGTCAGCGAATTCGTCGGGGGCAAGATCGCCCGCTTCAAGCGCCCGCACGCCGTCGCGTTCACCGACGCGCTGCCGCGCACGGCCGAGGGCGCCGTGAACCGCGACGCCGTCAAGGCCACGTGGGGCGCCCCATGAACATCTTCAACGAGCAGCACGCGATGTTCCGGGCGACGGTGCGGGCGTTCGTGGACAGGGAGATCGCGCCGCACATCGAGGCGTGGGAGACGGCCGGGCGCCTGCCGCGCGCGATCTGGCCGCGCATGGGCGAGCTGGGGCTGCTGGGCGTGGAGTACGACGAGAAGTACGGCGGCGCCGGCGCCGATTTCCTCACCTCGGCGGTCCTGCACGAGGAGTGCGCGCGCTCGCGCTCGGGCTCGTTCGCGATGGCGGTCGGCGTGCACTGCGACATGGCCTCGCCGCACCTGTACTGGACGGGCAGCGAGGCGCTCAAGGAGAAGTACCTGCCCGGCATCTGTCGCGGCCAGACGCTGACCGCGATCGCGGTGACCGAGCCGGGCGGCGGCAGCGACGTCGCCGCCATCCGCACGCGGGCGGCGCGCGACGGCGACCACTACGTGATTAACGGCGCGAAGATGTTCATCACCAACGGCGCCACCGCCGACGTCTTCTTCCTGGCCGCCCGCGTCGAGGCGGGCTCGGAGGGCAAGCGCCACCGCGGCATCTCCATGTTCCTCGTCGAGCGTGCGACGCCCGGCTTCACGGTGAGCCGCACGCTGGACAAGATGGGCATGCGCGCCTCCGACACCGCCGAGCTGTCCTTCCAGGACATGCGCGTGCCCGCCGAGAACCTGCTGGGCCGGGAGGGCGTGGGCTTCTACGAGGTCATGCGCGTGTTCCAGCGCGAGCGCCTGGTGGCCGGCCTGCACGCGGTGGCCATGGCCCAGCGCGCGCTCGACGACACCATCGCCTACGTGCGCGAGCGCCAGGCCTTCGGCGGCCCACTCAGCGACAAGCAGGTCATCCGCCATCGGCTGGCCGACCTCGCCACCCAGATCGAGGCCGGCCGCTGGCTGACCTATGCCGCCTGCGCGAGGTTCGCCGCCGGCGAGGACTGCGTGCGCGAGATCTCGATGGTCAAGCTCTTCACCGCCGAGATGGTCAATCGCGTCGCCTACGAGTGCGTGCAGCTGCACGGCGGCTATGGCTACATGCGCGAGTACGCCGTGGAGCGCTTCGCGCGCGATGCCAGGCTGATGACGATCGGGGGCGGCACCAGCGAGATCATGCGCGACATCATCGCGAAACAGCTCCTGCCGTGATCGCGGGTGGCGCGGAGCCGACGATAACGGCGCATCTGCTTCGTTGGCTCCTCACCCCTTCCTGCGGCGTACGCGACGTACGCCTCGGTCGGGGGCTCGTCGCCGCCTCGCATCTGCACCGTTCTCGTCGCTCCGTCTGAACCGCTGTGGCTGCG
>DASSLH010000248.1:0-10290 GCA_035689625.1 Candidatus Methylomirabilota bacterium
GGCGGCCGCCGGCGCCGCCGGCGCGCGCCCGTCGCTGGGCAGCTCGCCACGGCCCTCCTGGGCGTTGGCCCAGGCGGTGATCGTCGGCAGCTCCATCGGCGCGTCGCGCACCACCTGCACCTTGAAGAGGCGCTCGACGACGGCGCCCTTGACGCGGTCCACCATGTCCTGGAAGAGGTCGAAGGCTTCCTTCTTGTACTCGGTCAGCGGATCACGCTGGCCGTAGCCGCGCAGGCCGATGCCTTCCTTGAGGTGGTCGATCGACAGCAGGTGGTCCTTCCACTGCGTGTCGATGACGATCAGCATCTCGTGGCGCTCGAGCGCCCGCATCAGGTCGCTGCCGAGCTCGCGCTCGCGCTCCGTGTAGCGCGCCCTCACGGCCTCGAGCACGAGCTCGTCGAGCCCGGCCCGCGAGGTGATCTCCTCGAAGCGCGCGGGCGGGATGCGCACGTCGAACTGGCGGTAGAGCGTCTCGGCCAGCGCGCCGAGGTCCCAGTCCTCGGGGTGCGCGTTCTCGGGCGCGTAGCCGTCCAGGGTGCCGGCCACCATGTCCTCGACCCACTCGGCGATCGTCTCGGCCTGGCTCTCGCCGTCGAGGATCTGGCGGCGCATGCCGTAGATGATCTCGCGCTGCTTGTTCATGACGTCGTCGTACTCGAGCAGGTGCTTGCGGATCTCGAAGTTGTGCGTCTCGACCCGCTTCTGCGCCGTGCCGATCGCGCGTGTGACGAGCTTGTGCTCGATCGGCTCGCCCTCCTCCATGCCGAGCCGGTCCATGATCCCCTGGATGCGCTGGGAGCCGAAGATGCGCAGCAGGTCGTCCTCCAGCGACAGGTAGAAGCGCGCGGAGCCCGGATCGCCCTGGCGACCCGAGCGGCCGCGCAGCTGGTTGTCGACGCGCCGCGACTCGTGGCGCTCGGTGCCGACGATGTGCAGGCCGCCCTTGCCGACGACGCGCTGGTGCTCGGGCTCGGTGATGCGCCGGGCCTCGGCCACCGCGGCCGCCCGCGCCTCCTCGGTGGCGGTGACGGGATCGAGCCCCTTCTTGCGGAGGATCTCCTTGGACAGGAAATCCGGGTTGCCGCCCAGCAGGATGTCGGTGCCGCGGCCGGCCATGTTGGTGGCGATCGTCACCGCGCCCTCGCGGCCGGCCTGGGCGACGATCTCGGCCTCGCGCTCGTGGTACTTGGCGTTGAGCACCTCGTGGCGGACGCCGCGCTTCTTGAGCAGCGCCGAGACGCGCTCGGACTTCTCGATGGAGACGGTGCCGACCAGCACCGGCTGCCCCTGCTCGTGGCGCGCCTTGATGTCGTCGATGACCGCGTTGAACTTCTCGCGCTCGGTCTTGTAGACCACGTCGGGAAGGTTCTCGCGGTTGAGCGTGCGGTTGGTCGGGATGACCGTCACGTCGAGCTTGTAGATCTTGGCGAACTCCTCGGCCTCGGTCTCGGCGGTGCCGGTCATGCCGGCCAGCTTCTCGTACATCCGGAAGTAGTTCTGGAACGTGATCGTGGCGAGCGTCTGGTTCTCGCGCTCGATGCGCACGTTCTCCTTGGCCTCGACGGCCTGGTGCAGGCCGTCCGACCACCGGCGGCCGGGCATCAGCCGGCCGGTGAACTCGTCCACGATGATGACCTCGCCGTCCTTGACCATGTAGTCGACGTCCTTGCGGAACAGCGAGTGGGCGCGCAGGCCCTGCTGGATGTGGTGCAGGACGTCGATGTGCTGGGGATCGTAGAGGTTGTCGATGCCGAGCAGCCGCTCGCAGGAGGCGATGCCCTGCTCGGTCAGCGAGACCGTGCGGGCCTTCTCGTCCACGATGAAGTCGCCGCTTTTCTGTTCCTCGATCTCCGACAGCTTGCCCTCGGTGATGGTGGCGGCCCGCTTGAGCTTCGGGATGATGCGGTCGATCTTGAAGTAGAGGTCGGTCGACTCGTCGGCGGGGCCGGAAATGATCAGCGGCGTGCGCGCCTCGTCGATGAGGATGGAGTCCACCTCGTCCACGATCGCGTAGTGCAGCTTGCGCTGGACGAGCTCGTCGAGCGAGAAGCGCATGTTGTCGCGCAGGTAGTCGAACCCGAACTCGTTGTTGGTGCCGTAGGTGATGTCGGCCGCGTAGGCCTCCCGCCGCCCGATGGGGCGCAGCGCCGTCATCCGGATGTCCGGCGTGACGTAGGCGGGGTCGTACGAAAACGACGCCTCGTGCTGGATCACGCCGACGGTGAGGCCGAGCAGGCGGTAGATCGGGCCCATCCACTGGGCGTCGCGCTTGGCCAGGTAGTCGTTGACGGTGACGATGTGCACGCCCTTGCCGGTGAGCGCGTTGAGGTAGGCCGGCAGCGTGGCGACCAGCGTCTTGCCCTCGCCGGTGGCCATCTCGGCGATCGTGCCCCGGTGCAACACCATGCCGCCGATGAGCTGCACGTCGAAGTGCCGCATGCCGACCGTGCGGCGCGCCGCCTCGCGGCAGACGGCGAAGGCCTCCGGCAGGACGTCGTCCTCGGTGGCGCCGTCGGCCAGGCGCTTGCGCAGCTCGTCGGTCTTGGCCGCCAGCCCGGCGTCGTCGAGCCGCCCGAGCTCGGGCTCGAGCGCGTTGATCTGCGCGACGATCGGCATCATGCGCTTGACGTCGCGCTCGTGCTTGGTGCCCAGAATGGTGCGGAGCAGCGTGGAAATCATGGTTCAGCGCCCATTATACAGGCCGCTTCCCGCGGCCCCGCGTTACCGGGCACGGCCGCGGCGGGCGCCGAGCAGGTCGCGGGCGTGCTGCAGCGCTGCCGCCGTCGTGCTGGGACCGCCGAGCATGCGGGCCAGCTCCGCCACGCGCGGCTCCCCCGTCAGCGCGGCCACCGTCACACGCGTGCGGCCGCCGCGCACGCTCTTGGCCACGTGCACGTGGTGATCGGCCAGCGCGGCGATCGGGGCCAGGTGGGTCACGCACAGCACCTGGCGGCCCGCGGCGGCGCCGGCCAGCGTCTGCGCCACCACCGAGGCCACGCGGCCGCCGATGCCCGCGTCCACCTCGTCGAAGACGAGGACCGGCATGCGGTCGGCGCGCGCCAGCACGGACTTCAGCGCCAGCATGGTCCGCGACAGCTCGCCGCCCGAGGCCACGCGCGCCAGGGGCCGGACGTCCTCGCCGGGATTGGTGGACAGCCGCAGCTCCAGGCGGTCGGCGCCGCGCGGGCCCGGCTCCGGCAGCCGCTCGAGCGCGGCCTCGAACACCGCGCGCTCCATGCCGAGGCTGCGCAGCGCGCGCTCGACCTGGGCGGCCAGCCGGATCGCCGCCGCCCGCCGGCGCTCGGAGAGCGCACTGGCCGCCGCCGCCAGCTCGGCTCCCAGCTCGCCGAGCACGCGCTCCTGCTCGGCCATCAGCTCCTCGTGACGCTCGAGGCGCTCCAGCTCGCGGACGGCCTCGTCGCGGAAGGCCAGCATGGCCGCCTCGCTCTCGCCGTACTTGCGCCGCAGCCGCGAGAGCGCTTCCAGCCGCTCGTGGATCGCGTCCAGCCGGCCGGGCTCGGCCACCACGCCGTCGCGCAGCCGCCGCACCGCGGCCAGGGCCTCCTCGACCTGGATGCGCGCGGTCTCGAGGGGCTCGGCCGGCGCCGCGAACGACCCATCCAGGCGGCCGAGGTCCGCGAGCACCCTGAGCGCGCGCACCAGCCGCTCGGCCGCCGACTGTGGCGCCTCGTCCAGCAGCGCGGCCACCTCGGCCAGGCCGGTCGTGAAGCGCTCGGCGTGCTGCAGCCGCTTCAGCTCGCCGCGCAGCTCCTCCTCCTCGCCCACCCGCAGGCGGGCGGCGTCCAGCTCGCTCACCTGGAACCGGAGCAGGTCCTCGCGGTGCGCCCGTTCTCGGGCCGCGTTTCGCGTTCGCTCCGCCTCCGCGGCGGCCGCGCGGTGCTTGGCGTGCAGCGCGCCGACGCCCACGCCCAGCTCCTCGGCGTCGGCGAAGCGGTCCAGCAGCTCGAGCTGGCGCGCCGGCTCCAGCAGGCGCTGGTGCTCCTGCTGGCCGTGCACCTCGACCAGCGCGTCGCCGAGGCGCTCGAGCAGGCCGACGGTCACCAGCGAGTCGTTGACGAAGGCGTGGTGGCGGCCGGAGCGGGACAGCTCGCGACGGACGACGATCTCGCCGTTGTCGTCGGCGGCCAGGCCCGCCTCCTCGAGCACGGCGCGGGCGGCGCCCGCGCCGTCCAGCGCGAAGACCGCCTCGATCGTGGCGGTGTCGGCGTCCGTGCGGATGACGTCGCTCTGGGCGCGGCCGCCGCGCACGAGCACGATGGCGTCGATGAGGATGGACTTGCCGGCGCCGGTCTCGCCGGTGAGCACGTTGAGGCCGGCGGCGAAGGGAACGGTAACGGACTCGACGACGGCGAAATTGCGCAGGCGCAGCTCGCGGAGCATCGCCCCGATGCTAGGTCACGCGCGGGCGCGGCTCAAGCGTATCGCGGCGCAGACGGCTAGCGCTGCCCCCACTTCAGCTTCGTGCGCAGGACCGAGAAGAAGTCCTTCTGCGGGAAGCGGATCAGCCGGATGCGCGCCGGGGCCTTCTGCACCTCCACCACGTCGCGCTCGCGCAGTGGCACGCCGACCTGGCCGTCCATCGTGAGCATGACCTCCTGCTCCACGAGCAGCGTGACCTCGACGCGCTGGGCGCCCGGGAGCACGACCGGCCGGTTGCTGAGCGTGTGCGGCGCGATCGGCGTCAGCACGACCGCGTCCATCGTGGGAAACAGGATCGGCCCGCCGGCCGAGAGGTTGTAGGCCGTGGAGCCCGTGGGCGTGGAGATGATCAGGCCGTCGGCGCGGTAGTTGATCGCGTGCTGGCCGTCCACCGACACGCGCAGGTCGATGATCCGGCTCATCGCCGACTTGGTGATCACGACGTCGTTGAGCGCCAGGTACTCGCCGCACGCCTGCCCGTCCCGGCGCAGGCGCGCGGTCAGCAGCATGCGCTCCTCGATCGCCATGCCGCCGGCCAGCAGCGTCTCCAGCGCCGGCACCAGCTCGTCCAGCGTGGTCGCGGTGAGGAAGCCGAGGCCGCCGAAGTTGACGCCCAGGATCGGCACCCCGAGGTCGCCGACCGCGCGGGCCATGGACAGCAGCGTGCCGTCGCCGCCCAGCACGACGAGCAGGTCCACCTGCCCGGGCAGGTCGCTCTTGCGGGCGGCGGGGACGGCGGCGCCGGGCACCAGCCCGGCGGTCTCCTTCTCGAGGATGGCGGACAGGCCGCGGCCGGCCAGCCAGTCCAGCAGCGTCAGGAGGACGGCCTGCGCTTCCTTGGCGTCGGGCTTGGCGACCAGCCCGACGCGGGTCACGCAAGCGCCTCGACGACGCTACGCTCGATGAGCGACTCGAGGTTGGCGGCGGTGCGGCCCTGCGCGGAGAAGTGCAGGAAGAACTCGCGATTGCCCTTCGGCCCGCGCAGCGGCGAGGCGGTCACGCCGAGCACGTGCCAGCCGCGCAGCACGCCGTAGCGGGCCAGCCGCTGCACGGCCGCCCGGTGCTGGGCCGGGTCGCGCACGACGCCGCCCTTGCCCACGTGCTCGCGCCCGACCTCGAACTGCGGCTTGACGAGCGCGACGATCTCGCTGCGCGGCGCCAGCACGCCGAACACGGCCGGCAGAACCTTCTCCAGCGAGATGAACGACACGTCGATGACCGCCAGCGAGGGCTGCTCGTCGAACACGCGCGGATCGAGCGCGCGCGCGTTGGTCTGCTCCATGACGACCACGCGCGGATCCTTGCGCAGCTTGACGTCGAGCTGGGCGGTGCCGACGTCGACGGCGAACACGCGGGTGGCGCCGCGCTGCAGCAGGCAGTCGGTGAAGCCGCCGGTGGAGGAGCCGACGTCGATGCAGACGCGGGCCTTGACGTTGACGTTGAAGTGCTCCAGCGCGTGGACCAGCTTCTCGCCCCCGCGGCTGACGTACGGCGAGCGGCCGCGCAGCTCGAGGTCGGCGTCGGTCGGGATGAGGCTGCCGGCCTTGTCCACCCGCTGGCCGTCGACGAGCACCTCGCCGGCCAGGATCAGCCGGGCGGCCTTCTCGCGGCTCTCGATGAGCCCCTTGTCGACCAGCAGCTTGTCGAGCCGGACCCGGGACGCCATGCCGTCGATTATAGGCGCACGCTTCGCCGGGGCCGGAACAGAAACAGGAGCAACATGCCTGCCAGGAACCCGCCGATGTGAGCGAACCACGCCACGCCTCCAGTCTCCCCGCGCCCGAGCGCGCCGGATGTGAGGTAGCCGTTGACGAGCTGGACGACGATCCAGAAACCCAGCACGATCATGGCCGGAATGTAGATGAACCGGACGAAGAACCCGACGATCAACAGGGTCAGCACCCGGGCGTAGGGGAAGAGGATCAGGTAGGCCCCCAGCACGCCGGAGATGGCGCCGCTGGCGCCGATCTGCGGCAGCCGGGAGGCCGGGCTGCTGAAGGTCTGGGCCAGGCCGGCCACGACGCCCGAGGCCAGGTAGAAGAGCAGGAAGCGGCCGTGCCCCAGGGTGTCCTCGACGTTGTCGCCGAAGATCCACAGGTAGAGCATGTTGCCGCCGATATGGAACAGGTCCCCGTGCAGGAACATCGACGTGAAGATCGTCGCCGTCGGGCTCGGGAAGTCGTCGAGCCCCGGGCAGCCGCCGGTGAGCCGGCACGGGACCAGGCCGAACTCCATCACGAATGCCTCACCGGCGCCGCCCCCGGTCCCCCCGGTGCCGATGCCCAGCGAGACCTGGTAGAGGAACACGAGGACGTTGATGAGGATGAGCCCGACGGTGGCGAGCGGCAGCGACTGGCTGGGGACGTCGTCCTTGAGCGGGATCATCGCGCCGTCCCCTTCGGCGGCTGCAGCACCACGACGGTCGGCCGGGCCAGATAGCGCTGGGCCGCGCGGTTAACGTCGGCGGTCGTCACCGCCTCCACCGCCCGGGCGTAGCGGTCCGGAAAGTCCCAGCCGGCGCCGATCACCTCGAAGAACGCCAGGTACCAGGCGTGACGCGCGCTCGTGCGCCGATCCATCGCGAGCGCGCCCAGCAGGTACGCCTTGGCGCGCGCCAGCTCGGACTCGCTGATCGCCTCCTCGCGCACGCGCTCGAGCTCGGCCAGCACGCCCGCCTCGGCCGCCTCCACGTTGGGCGGCGCCGTGCCGAGGTAGGTGACCAGGAACGACGGGCCGGTACGGAACGAGCCGAGGACGCCCACCGAGTAGGCCAGGCCGCGGCGGTCGCGCAGCTCGCGGAACAGCCGGCCCGACATCCCGCCGCCGAGCACGGTGCCCAGCACGCGCACGGCCGCGTAGTCGGGCGCCGTCAGCGAGGGCCCGAGGTAGCCGACGAGCACCTGCGCCTGCTGGACCGGACGCTCGACCAGCCGGCGCTCGCCGCGCGGCGTGACCTCGGCCGGCGACGGGCGCGCGGCAGCGGCCGCCGCCGGCATGTCGCCGAACAGCCGGCGCGCCGCCTTCACGACGGCGGCGCTCGGCACGTCGCCGCTCACCGCCAGCACCATGCGGTCGGGGCGATAGATCGCCGCCCAGTCCGCCTGCAGCGCGGCCCGCGGGATGCGCTCGATGCTCTCGCGCCGGCCCAGGCTCGGCCAGGCGTAGGGGTGCGCGCCGTAGAGATCGTGCAGGACGGAGTCGAAGGCGAGCTGGAACGGCGTGTCGCCGCGCGTCTGCAGCGCGCTCTGGATCAGCCGCCGCTCACGCTCGACCTCCTCCGGCGGCAGCGTCGGCTCCAGCGCCACCTCGGCGATCAACTTCAGCAGCGGCTCCCAGTTGCGCGCCAGCACCGTGCCGCGCACCTCGCCGTACTCGACGTCGCCGGAGGCGTCAAGCGTGCCGCCGAGGTCGTCCACCGCCTCGGTCAGCGCGAGCGCGCCGTGGCGCTTCGTGCCGCGGATCATCACGCGATGCAGGAAGTTCGTGATGCCCGCGGTCTGGGGCGCCTCGAACAGCGAGCCGGCCCGCACCTGCAGCGAGACGGCGGCGACGCCCACCGAGGCGTCGGGGCGCACGAGGACGGTGAGCCCATTGCGGAGCACCTCGCGGACGACCGGCGGCGGCGTCACGGCCTCGGCGGTGGCGGCCGCGGCGAGCAGCGCGAGCGCGAGCAGGAGGCGGCTCACGAGCGGGGCGGCAGCAGCGCCACGCGCACGTAGCGCTCCGGATCGAGGTAGCGACGGGCCACGGCCTGCACCTGGACTGGCGTCACCGAGCGGATGCGATCGAGGTAGATCAGCTCCTGGTCGAGCCGCCAGATCGTCTCGGCCTGGCCATAGGCGCGCGCGCGGCCCTCGGCCGTCTCGGTGGCGAACTCGTGCTCGACCTCGGCGGCGGTGATCGCGCGCTTGAGCTCCTCGTTCGTCACGCCGCGGTCGCGCACGCGCTGGATCTCGGCCAGGATGCGCTCCTCGGTCCGGGCCAGGTTCTGCGGCTCGAGCTGGGCGACGATCGTCACCAGGCCGGCGCCCTCCAGAGCGGTGAACGCGGTGCTGACGCTGTTCACGAGGTTGTCGCGCTCGCGCAGCGAGGCGACCAGTCGCGAGGCCTTCGTGCGGCCGAGGACGGACATCAGCAGGTCCAGCGCCGGCGTGTCGGCGTGGTCGAGCCGCGGCGCCTGCCAGGCCAGCCCCAGGTGGGCCTGGCCGCTCGGACGGTTGAACTCCAGCCGCACCGGCCGCAGCGGGGGCGGCGGCGGCGGCGGCAGCCGGTGGCCGCCGCCGCGCGGCAGGGCGCCGAAGGTCTCGCCCGCCACGCGCAGCATCTCGGCCGGATCGATGGCGCCGACGATGACGAGCGCGAACGCCTCGGGCATGTAGTGGCGACGGTAGAAGCCGACGAGCGTCTCGCGGTCGAGCGCGGAGATGACGTCGGAGGCGCCGATCACCGGGCGGCCGTAGGGATGGCCCGCGAACGCGGCGGTGAACAGCTCGCGCACGAGGAAGCGGCGCGGGTTGTCGTCGTTCAGGCGCATTTCCTCGAGCACGACTTGTTTCTCGGCCTCGAGCTGGCCGGCCTCGAGGCTGGCGTTGATCCCGACGTCGGCCAGCATCTGGATCCCGGCGACAGCCTGCCGCGCCGGGAGCACCGTGTGATAGAAGGTCCAGTCCCACGACGTGCCGGCGTTGATGCGGCCGCCCACGCCCTCGACCTCGCGCTGGACGAAGCCGCCCGGCCGCGTGGGCGTGCCCTTGAAGAGCATGTGCTCGAGATAGTGCGCGAGGCCCAGCTCGCGCGCGCCTTCGTCGCGCGCGCCCGCCTGCACCCAGAGCTGCAGCGCGACGACGTCGCTGGCCCGATGCTCCTCGATGATGACCGGAATGCCGTTGGGCAGGACGTAGCGCGCCGGGCCGGCGGGCCGCTCGGCGCCCCGCGCACGCGGCCGGATCACGCCGCAGCCGCCCACGACAATCACGAGGACGAGTGCGAGCGCGACCCACGCTACCCGCGACATAAGCTTTCAGAGGCTATCACAAAGGTCCGTCCGTTGACCCGTTCTGCGTCCGGGGCCGTAGAGAGGACAGGAGCAGGACAAAACGCTTCGCGGGCAGCCGGGCAGAATGCCGCACCCCCGCTTGGAGGCCGCCGGGCACATCGTCCGGACGAGTTGGGGCAATGGCGCCCAAGTCATTGAATTCATGTTCATAGCCTCGCATGAGGGAGCATGGCACCCCCCTTGCCTTTACACCGTCGCGAGTTCTGAGGTGGCGGTCCATGGGGACTGCCGGAACCTGACCCAAACGAAGCAAACCAAAGGACAGGGAGACGATGAAGAGACTTTTTGCAACCCTCATGAGCGTGGCCTTCCTGGCTGCCTTCGCGCCGATCGGCGAGGCTCAGACCTCCTGCCCGGCCGAGGTAACCAAGGCCAAGGAGATGCTGGCGAAGAGGACGGCGTCGGCCCAGGCGCCGAAGTCGCTCGCCGGCGCTCGCGCGAAGGACACGATCTCGCAGGCCCCGCGTGCGCAGGATACCCAGGCGCCGCGCGGTCCGGACACGCAGGCTCCGCGCGGCCAGGACACCCAGGCCCCGCGCGGCCAGGACACGCAGGCTCCGCGCGGTCAGGACACCCAGGCTCCGCGGTCGCTCGCCGGTGCGCGGGTTGACCAGGCGCCGCGCGGCCAGGACACGCAGGCTCCGCGTGGCCAGGACACCCAGGCCCCGCGCGGTCAGGACACGCAGGCTCCGCGTGGTCAGGACACCCAGGCCCCGCGCGGTCAGGACACGCAGGCTCCGCGTGGCCAGGACACCCAGGCCCCGCGCGGTCAGGACACGCAGGCTCCGCGCGTG
>DASSLH010000249.1:0-11088 GCA_035689625.1 Candidatus Methylomirabilota bacterium
CGACCTGACGTGCCGGCCCTCGACGGGCTCCACCACTGTCCCGGGTGCGGCGGCGGCCACGCCGAGCGCCGCACGCCGCGCTCGTGGCTCGAGCGCGCGGCGGCGTCGGTGATGGGCCACCGGCCGTACCGGTGCCTGGACTGCGGCCGCCGCTTCCACGACCGTCCGGCCCCGCGCGACGGCGAGACGGGCCCGCGACGGCCCCCGGCGCCCGCACCGCGCTCGTCTTCGCGCTGGGCTGGCTCTGGCCCGAGCCGACCGGCGGCGTGAAGGTGTTCGATTGACCCTGTGGACGGTCGGGCACTCGACGCGGGCGCTGCCGGCGCTGATCGCGCTGCTGGGCGCGCACGGCGTCGGCATGGTCGCCGACGTGCGGCGCTTTCCGCGCTCGCGGCGCCATCCCCAGTTCGATACCGACGCGCTGGCGCGTGATCTGCCGGCCGCCGGCGTGGGCTACGTGCACCTCGCCGGCCTCGGCGGCTTCCGCCGCGCGCGCCGCGACTCGGTCAACACCGCCTGGCGCAATGCCAGCTTCCGCGGCTACGCCGACTACATGCAGACCGGCGAGTTCGCTCGCCACCTCGACACGCTGCTGACCCTCGCCGCCGCGACGCCCACCGCAATCATGTGCGCCGAGTCCGTCCCCTGGCGCTGTCACCGCTCGCTGATCTCCGACGCGCTCGTGGCCCGCGGCGTCGAGGTCCGCCACATCCTGAGCGCCACGCGCGCCGACCGTCACGTCCTGTCCCAGACGGCCCGCGTCGAGGACGGCCGCCTGACCTATCCCGGCCCGATCGATCTCTTCGGCGCTACCGGCTGACACCGTCCGTTGCGCGTCTGGTGCGTTGTACGGCGCAAATGCATGCCGACGACCTATTGACCTCCGTCGGACCCCGGCACAACACTTCGGCATCGTCCTGACCGGCCCGGGGGAGCACGCGATGGTCCTCGGTCGGCTCACAGGCGCCTTGCCTCGTCGCACGCCCTCCCCACAGGAGCAGCGCCATGAAGCCAAGCACCTGGTTCACGCGCCTGGCACACCCGCGCATTGCGCTCGTCCTGGCGATCGTGCTGCTCGCGCTTCAGCACGGCAGCGCGACGCCGACCATGGCCGCCGTCGACGGCCTCGTCCCCGACTCGGTCGCGGGCGGCGGCGTCAACTACAACGTGTGGCCGACCGGAGACCCGGCACTTGACGTGTCCAACGTCCAGTGGGCCGTCGATCACGTCCGGCCCGGAGGGGTCGTCAGGCTGAAAGCCACCAACAAGTTCAGCGGCGTGGCGATGCCCTTCGATTTCGGAGCCGACGGCAGCGTGGGCCTGAGGACAAGCGTCACGATCAAGGGCGAGGTCGACGACGCCGGCACTCCGCTCGTGACTGTCCGCGGCGGCCACACGCCCTTCACCGCTGACGATCCCTCCGTGGCGCTCGAGATCTCGCACGTGCGCTTCGACGGCGCGCGACGCGCCGCGATCTACGTCAGGCAGGCAGCGGCGGTAACGATCACCGACACCGTCATGGTCAACCTGTTGCCCAACAAAGAGCTCGGTTACCCGGTCCCCGTCGAGTACTTCGCCGCCTCGGGGATCGAGATGGGCGCGTTGTTCTGCGAGCAGCCCGACGCGACATTGCCGAATGTCTGTCTCGATCCGCCCAGGCACCTGGGCTCCGTGCAGATCCTGAACAACGTCATCGATCTCGGAATCTACGATGGCCATGGCGGCCTGCTGGATCCCAACGTCGTCTATCCGAACTCGACCGCCGGCGGCATCGCGCTTCAGGACACGTCGTTCAGCGGCATCCTCCTCGTCGGCGCGGAGGTGAACGCGACGATCGCCGGGAACGTCGTCAGGAACACGAATCGCCGGGCGATCCATCCTCTGGACACCGTGGGGTCCACGGAGATCGTCGGCAACATCGTGGAGATGTCGCCCTTCTCGGCAGCAACGCCCGGAACGGCATCGCCGGGCGGGAATGGCAAGCGCAGCTTCGGGATCTTTCCGCTCAACGGTCACCGGAACGTCGACGCAGCGATCCATGGGGCCGTACACACGGTTCGCGGCAACACCGTCGTCCTCGCCTCGGACGTGGGGGTGGACGGGCCGCATGGCATCGGCATCGTGGGCGCCAATGGGATCGCGGATGCGGTCGTCAGCGACAACACGGTCATCTACAAACCCGGCGCCCGCAACGCGATCCTCGTGCTCGGGAACAGCTCCCTCGTGAAGCTGGCGAGGCCGCGGTACACCGTCATCGACCACAACACGATCGACGCATCGTCCTACGTGCCGCTTCCGGTCCCGGGCTTGTTCGTCGCGCCCGCCCACATCCTGCTGAGCGCGGCCGACAGCACGACGATCGACACGAACACGTACATCGGCGATCTGCCCCTCTATGCGATCGTGGGCGTGGCAACCGGCGTGGTGGACACATCTCATCCGAACACGCTCGTCGATGTCTGGTGCGGTACGTCCAAGATCCTCTTTGCCAATCTCGGATCCTGTACGCAGCCGTGAGGGGGATGTTGACGGGCCGGCGAGCGTGGGCCGCCGCAGCCGTTCCGCACCGCGGTCAGCGCGCGTGGATCTCGAGCGCGCTGAAGAAGTAGGGGATCTCGAAGGCGGCGGTGGCGGGGGCGTCGGAGCCGTGCACCGCGTTGGCCTCGATCGAGCTGGCGAAGTCCTTGCGGATCGTGCCGGCGGCGGCCTTGGCGGGGTCGGTGGCGCCCATCAGGTCGCGCCAGCGCTGGATGGCGTTGTCGGCCTCCAGCACCATCGGCAGGCACGGGCCCTGCGTCATGAACGTGCAGAGGCTCTTGAAGAACGGCCGCTCGCGGTGGACGGCGTAGAAGCCGGCGGCGGCGTCGAAGCTCATGTGGACGAGCTTGACGGCCAGCACCTTGAAGCCGGCCTTCTCGATGCGCTCCAGGATGCCGCCGACGTGGCCGGCCTTCACGGCGTCCGGCTTGATGATGGCCAGCGTGCGTTCCACGCTCACGGGCTCGCCTCGCCTGCGGCTCGCACTGCCACACTCACCGCCCGATCACCTTGGCGACGGTGGCGCCCATGTCGGCGGGACTCTTGACCAGCGTGGCGCCCGCCTCCCCCAGCGCCTTCATCTTCTCGGCGGCCGTGCCCTTGCCGCCGGCGATGATCGCGCCGGCGTGGCCCATGCGGCGGCCCGGCGGCGCCGTCTGTCCGCAGATGAATGCGACGACGGGCTTCTTCACGTGCGCCTTGATGAAGGCCGCCGCGTCCTCCTCGGCGGTACCGCCGATCTCGCCGATCATCATGATGGCCCGGGTGGCCGGATCGTCGTTGAACAGCCGCAGCACGTCCACGAACGAGGTGCCGTTGACCGGATCGCCGCCGATGCCCACGCAGGTGGACTGGCCGATCCCGCGCGAGGTGAGCTGGCCGACGACCTCGTAGGTCAGCGTGCCGCTGCGGGAGACGACGCCCACGTCGCCGGGCTTGTGGATGTGGCCCGGCATGATCCCGATCTTGGCCTGGCCGGGCGTGATGACGCCGGGGCAGTTGGGGCCGATCAGGCGGGCGCTCGTCCCGGCCACGAAGTGGCGCGCGCGCACCATGTCGGCGACCGGGATCCCCTCGGTGATGCAGATCACCAGCGGCACGGCGGCGGCGGCCTCCATGATGGCGTCGGCGGCGCCGACCGGCGGCACGAAGATCAGCGCGCAGTTCGCGCCCTCCTTGCGCACCGCCTCCTCCACCGTGTTCCAGACGGCGAAGCCCTCGTGGGTCATGCCGCCCTTGCCCGGCGACGTGCCGCCCACCACGGTCGTGCCGTAGTCCTTGCAGCGGGCGGCGTGGAACGCGCCCTCCCTGCCGGTGATGCCCTGCACCACCACGCGGGTGTGCTTGTCGGCGAGGATGCTCATCGTTCGCCGGCCGCGAGCAGCTTGCAGTGGGCGAGCTCGGGCTCCGCCTCGTCGCGGGAGACGACCGCCAGGCGCGGGCGATCGACCCAGAAGCCGACCGTCATGCCGGCCCTGACGTAGTAGACCTGGGCGGGCCGGGCCTGGAGCGTCACGGTGTCCGTCGTCTCGGTCGTCGCCGACAGCGTCACGGTGCCGGGCTCGGTCACGTACGGATAGTAGCCGTGCGACTTCATCGTCACGACGACCGCGTCGCCGCGCTTGACGTCGTAGTCCTTGGCGAAGCCGAACGCCGACGGCCGGTAGATGTAGATGACCGCCTTGTCCTGCGGCAGCGCCGTCACCGGCTGGTAGGGCGCGCCCTTCGCGCAGCCGGCCAGGGCCAGCAGCGCGAGCAGCGCCAGCGTTGCGTGTCGTCTCACCGTCGTCCCCCCTGCCCGGCCAGCTCGACTGCCTTGCGGGCGCCTTCCGCCATGTCGGCGGCCATGATCAGCGGCAAGCCGGAGTCGGCCAGCATCTTCTTGCCCTGCTCGACGTTCGTCCCTTCCGCGCGCAGCACGACCGGCAGCGTGAGTCCGAGCGTGCGGACCGCCGCGATGACGCCCTCCGCCAGCCGGTCCACCCTGAGGATGCCGCCGAAGACGTTGATGAAGATCGCCTTCACGGCCGGGTCGGAGGACAGGATGCGGAACGCGTTCTCGATCTGCTCGGGCGAGGCGCTGCCGCCGACGTCCAGGAAGTTGGCGGGCTCGCCGCCGGCCAGCTTGACGATGTCCATCGTCGCCATGGCCAGGCCGGCGCCGTTCACCATGCAGGCCACGTTGCCGTCGAGCTTGATGTAGTTGAGGTTGAACTTCGAGGCCTCGACGTCGAGCGGATCCTCCTCGTGCACGTCGCGCAGCGCCACGACCTCGGGGTGGCGGAACAGCGCGCTGTCGTCGAAGTTCAGCTTGGCGTCGAGCGCGAGCACGCGGCCGTCCTTCGTCACCACCAGCGGGTTGATCTCGGCCAGCGAGCAGTCCTTGGCCAGGTAGAGGCGGAAGAGGTTGCGGACGAGCGCCACGCCCTGCTTGAAGGCGTCGCCGGCCAGCCCGAGGCCGAACGCGAGCCGCCGAAGCTGGAAGTCGGCCACGCCCAGGGCCGGGTGCGTCCACTCGCGGATGATCTTGTCCGGCGTACGGGCGGCGACCTCCTCGATCTCCATGCCGCCGGCCTGCGAGGCCATGACGACGTGGGTGGCGCGCGCGCGGTCGAGCGTCATGGACAGGTACAGCTCGCGCTCGATGGCGGAGGCCTGCTCGACCCAGACCGAGCGCACCAGGATGCCCTCGGGCGGCGTCTGCGGCGTCTTCAGGTGCATGCCGATGATCTGCCCGGCCGCCGCCTCGGCCGCCGCCGGCCCGTCCACCACCTTGATCCCGCCGCCCTTGCCGCGGCCGCCGGCGTGCACCTGCGCCTTGACGACGACCTTGCCGCCCAGCCGCCGGGCGATCTCGCGCGCCGTGGCTGGCGTGTCGGCGTGATCGCCGTCCGGCACCGGCACGCCGAACTCACGCAGCAACAGCTTGGCCTGGTACTCGTGGACCTTCATGGCCGGCCGCTCGTCAGGCCGGGCTCTTGCGCGCGCCGCGGAACGTGCGCAGCAGCCACACGATCGGATCCAGGCCGTCGGCCAGCCGCTCCTTGAGCGGGATGATCGCGTTGTCGGTGATGTGGATGTGCTCCGGGCACACCTCGGTGCAGCACTTGGTGATGTTGCACAGGCCGACGCCGGCGCGCTCGCGCAGGAACTTCGAGCGGTCGAGCGTGTCGAGCGGGTGCATGTCGAGGCCGGCCGCCTTGATGAAGAAGCGCGGGCCGGAGAAGCGCGGCTTGTGCTCCTCGTGGTCGCGGATGACGTGGCAGACGTCCTGGCACAGGAAGCACTCGATGCACTTGTGGAACTCCTGCGGCCGGTCGACATCCTCCTGCATCATGCGGTACTTGCCGTCCGGATCCGGCGGCTTCAGGCGCAGCGGCGGGATCTCCTTGGCCTTGACGTAGTTGTAGGAGACGTCGGTCACCAGGTCGCGGATCAGCGGGAACGTGCGGATCGGCGCGATGGAGATCGTCTCGCCCGGCTGGAAGATGTCCATGCGGGTCATGCACATCAGCCGCGGCTTGCCGTTGACCTCGGCGCTGCAGGAGCCGCACTTGCCGGCCTTGCAGTTCCAGCGGCAGGCGAGGTCGGGCGCCTGGGTGGCCTGGACGCGGTGGACGAGGTCGAGGACAACCATGCCCTCCTCGGCCTCGACCTTGTACTCGCGGAAGCCCCCCTGGCTGGCGTTGCCACGGAACACCTTCAGCGTGAAGGTCGTCGCCATCTATTTCTTCTCCTGGAAGAGCGCCTTGAGCTCGGCGGGCATCTCCGGCAGCGGCTCACGGCTGACCTGTACGCGGCCGTCCCGCAGGCGCAGGACGACGTTGAGCTTGCCCCAGGCGTCGTCGGTATAGGGATGGTCGTTCCGCGTGTGGGCGCCGCGGCTCTCCTTGCGCTCGAGCGCGGCCGCCGTGCTGCATTCGGCGATGGTGAGCAGCGAGGCCAGGTCGAGCGCGACGTGCCAGCCGGGGTTGTAGATGCGCCCGCCCTCCACGCGCACCTTGCGAGCCCGCTCCTTGAGCGCCTCGATCTTGCCCATCGCCTCGCGCATCTCGGCCTCGGTGCGGATGATGCCGACCAGGGCCTGCATCGTCTCCTGCAGCTCGGCCTGGATCGCGTAGGGGTTCTCGCCGCCGGTGCGCTCGAACGGCTCCAGCATGGTGCGCGCGATGGCCTCGACCTGTGCGCTGTCCACCGCGAGCTGGCCGCCGAGGTTCTTGGCGTAGAGCGCGGCGTGCAGCCCGGCCCGCCGGCCGAAGACCAGCAGGTCGGACAGCGAGTTGCCGCCCAGCCGATTGGAGCCGTGCATGCCGCCGGCGACCTCGCCGGCCGCGAAGAGGCCCGGCACCGTCGCCGCGGTGGTGTCGGCGTCCACGCGCACGCCGCCCATCGCGTAATGGCAGGTGGGCCCGACCTCCATCGGCTCCTTGGTGATGTCCACGCCGGCCAGCTCCTTGAACTGGTGGTACATGGACGGCAGCCGCTTGCGGATGTAGTCGGCCGGCCGGCGCGTGCAGATGTCCAGGTACACGCCGCCGTGGGGCGTACCCCGCCCCGCCTTCACCTCGGCGTTGATGGCGCGGGCCACCTCGTCGCGGGGCAGCAGGTCGGGCGTGCGGCGGTTCTTCTTGTCGGTGTACCAGGCGTCGGCCTCCTTCTCGTTGTCGGCCGTCTCGCCCTTGAAGAACTCGGGGATGTAGTTGAACATGAACCGCTCGCCCTTGCTGTTCTTCAGCGTCCCGCCGTCGCCACGCACGCCCTCGGTGACCAGCAGGCCGCGCACCGAGGGCGGCCACACCATCCCGGTCGGATGGAACTGCACGAACTCCATGTCGATGAGGTCGGCGCCGGCCCACAGCGCGGTGGCCTGGCCGTCGCCGGTGTACTCCCAGGAGTTCGACGTGAACTTCCAGGCCTTGCCGATGCCGCCGGTGGCCAGCACCACCGCCTTGGCCTTGAACAGCACGAACTGGCCGGTGTTGCGCCAGTAGCCCAGGGCGCCGGCCACGCGGTCGCCGTCCTTGAGCAGGCGCTCGACCTTGCACTCCATGTAGACGTCGATGCCCTGGTGGATGGCGTGGTACTGCAGCGTGCGGATCATCTCCAGCCCGGTGCGGTCGCCGACGTGGGCCAGCCGCGCGTAGCGATGGCCGCCGAAGTCGCGCTGGGAGATCAGCCCGTCCTTGGTGCGGTCGAACAGCGCGCCGTAGCGCTCGAGCTCCAGCACCCGGTCGGCCGCCTCCTGGGCGTGCAGCTGCGCCATGCGCCAGTTGTTGAGCATCTTGCCGCCGCGCATGGTGTCGCGGAAGTGGACCTGCCAGTTGTCCTCCGGCCACACGTTGCCCATGGCCGCCGCGATGCCGCCCTCGGCCATGACCGTGTGCGCCTTGCCGAGGAGCGACTTGCAGATGAGGCCGACCGACACGCCCTGGGCGGCGGCCTCGATGGCCGCCCGCAGCCCGGCGCCGCCGGCGCCGATCACGATGACGTCGTGCTCGTGGGTCTCGTACTGTGCCTTGGCCATTTAGACGATCCTCAGGTCGCGGATGACGCCCATGGACACCAGCCGGATGTAGAGGTCGGTGAGCCCGACCCAGATCAGCGAGAGCCAGGCGAACGTCGGATGGAGCTCGTTGATGCGGCTGATGGCGTGCCAGAGGCCGCACCGCGCGGGCGCGCGGGAGAACATGTCCACGTGGCCGCCGCACACGTGCCGGCAGGAGTGGCAGGAGAACGTGTAGCCGCCGAGCAGGATGACGTTGACGCACATCACGAGGGTGCCGACGCCGATCCCGAACGCGTGACCGCCGTCCGGCGTCGGGAACCGGAAGGCCAGCAGCGCGTCCCAGGTCAGCAGCACGATGAAGATCACCGCGACGTACCACGTGTAGCGGTGGAACGCCTGCAGGATGAGCGGGAAGCGCGTCTCGCCGCTGTAGCCCCCCTTGACGTCGCGGACGGCGCAGGCCGGGGGCGCCAGCCAGAACGAGCGGTAGTAGGCCTTGCGGTAGTAGTAGCAGGACAGCCGGAACAGGCCCGGTCCCCACAGGATCAGGAACGCGGGCGACAGCACCCCGATGATCGGGAACGAGATGTCGGGCACCCCGATCCCGAACGTCGAGTGCAGGCACGACTTCGAGAGACAGGGCGAGTAGAACGGCGACAGGTACGGCGCCGCGTAGTAATGCGCGTTCTGCAGCCCCGCCCACGTCGAGTACACGATGAAGCTGCCCAGCACGATCACCACCGTGACGGGCAGCGCCCACCACGCGTCCTTGCGCAGGTGCGCGGCCGCGATCGGCGCGCGCGCCTGGGTCATCACGCGACTCATGCGTGCTCTTCCCCTATTCTTCCCGGGCGAACTGCTTCTGCCCGTCCTGGTACAGGTCACCGCCGTGGCAGTCGTTGAGGACGATCGCCGGGAACTTCTCGACCTCGAGCCGCCGGATCGCCTCGGTGCCCAGGTCCTCGTAGGCCACGAACTCGGCCTTCTTGACGTGGCGCGAGAGCACCGCGCCGGCGCCGCCGATGGCGCCGAGGTACACGCCCTTGAACTGCCGCAGCGCGTCCTTCACCGGCTGGCTGCGGTAGCCCTTGCCCATCGTCGCCTTGAGCCCCAGCTTGAGCAGCGCCGGCGTGAACTTGTCCATCCGGCTGGCCGTCGTGGGCCCGACGGCGCCGATGGCCTGGCCGGGCTGGGGCGGCGTGGGCCCCGTGTAGTAGATGATCGCGCCCGCGACGTCGATCGGCAGCCTGTCGCCCTTCTCGATGAGCGGCAGCAGCCGGCCGTGCGCCGCGTCGCGCGCGGTGTAGATGACGCCGGTGATCCGCACGCGATCGCCGGCCTTGAGCGACTCGACGTCGGCGTCGCTGAGCGGCGTGCTGATGTCCTTGATGCCGTCGGATGCGGTCGTGACGCTCATCGGCCGATGCCCTCCACGATGGCGTTGAACGTGTTGCTCGGGCGCATCGCCTTCGTCGCGAGCCCGGCGTCCGGCCGGTAGTAGCCGCCGATGTCGACCGCGCGGCCCTGGGCGGCGTTGAGCTCGGCGACGATCGCAGCTTCGTGCTCCGCCAGCTGCTTGGCCACGCCGGCGAAGCGCGCCTGGAGCTCCCGGTCCTGGCCCTGGGCCGCCAGCGCCTGGGCCCAGTACAGCGCGAGGTAGAAATGACTGCCGCGCGTGTCCAGCTCGCCGACCTTCCGGCCCGGCGACTTGTCGCTGTCGAGGAACTTCGCGTTGGCCGCGTGCAGCGCCTCGGCGAGGACCTTGGCCCGGGCGTTGCCGGCGGCGCGGGCGAGGTGATCGAGCGACTCCGCCAGCGCGAGGAACTCGCCGAGCGAGTCCCACCGCAGATGCCCCTCCTCCAGGAACTGCTGCACGTGCTTGGGCGCCGAGCCGCCGGCGCCGGTCTCGAACAGGGCGCCGCCGTCCATCAACGGCACGATGGACAGCATCTTGGCGCTGGTGCCCAGCTCCAGGATCGGGAACAGGTCGGTGTTGTAGTCGCGCAGGACATTGCCCGTCACCGAGATGGTGTCCTTGCCCTCGCGCATGCGCTCCAGTGAGAAACGGGCGGCCTCGCCGACGGGCATGATGCGGATGTCGAGCCCGCTCGTGTCGTGCTCCTTCAGGGCGCGCGTGACCTTCTCGATGAGCTGCGCGTCGTGCGCGCGCTCCTTGTCGAGCCAGAAGACCGCCGGCGCCCCGGTGAGCCGGGCCCGCGTCACCGCCAGCTTGACCCAGTCGCGGATGGGCGCGTCCTTGGCCTGGCACGCCCGCCAGATGTCGCCCGCCTCGACGGCGTGCTCCATCAGCGTCGTGCCCTGGGCGTCCACCACGCGGACGGTGCCGGCCGTCGGGATCTGGAAGGTCTTGTCGTGCGAGCCGTACTCCTCGGCCTGCTGGGCCATCAGCCCCACGTTCGACACGCTGCCCATCGTCCGCGGGTCGAACGCGCCGTGCCGCCGGCAGTGCTCCATGGCCTCGTGATAGAGCGGCGCGTAGCTGTGATCGGGGATCACGGCCTTGGCCTCGTGCAGCTTGCCGTCGGGCCCCCACATCTGGCCGGAGTCGCGGATCATCGGCGGGATGGACGCGTCGATGATCACGTCGCTCGGCACGTGCAGGTTCGTGATGCCCTTGTCGGAGTTCACCATCGCCAGCGCCGGGCGCCTGGCGTAGGTCGCCCGGATGTCCGCCTCGATCTCGGCCTGCGTGGCCGCCGGCAGGCTCTTGAGCTTCGCGTAGAGGTCGCCGAGGCCGTTGTTGGGGTCGACACCGATCTCCTTGAAGACCGCGGCGTGCTTGTCGAAGACGTCCCGGAAGAACGTCCGCAAGGCGTAGCCGAAGATGATCGGATCCGAGACCTTCATCATCGTGGCCTTGAGGTGGATGGAGAACAGCACGCCGCGCTTCTTGGCGTCCTCCATCTGCGCCTCGAGGAAGGCGACCAGCGCCCGGCTGCTCAGGAACGTGCCGTCGATCACCTCGCCGGCCTTGAGCGCGATCGCCTCCTTCAGGACCGTGACCTTGCCGCTCTTGTCCACCA
>DASSLH010000250.1:0-2927 GCA_035689625.1 Candidatus Methylomirabilota bacterium
GACGCCACGGCCGCGCGCTGGCCCGACACGTTCGAGGCCCGGCCGGTGGGCGCAGACGCGCTCCGCCCCGGCCAGTTCGTGACGGTGACGACCGGCGACGGCGACGCCGCCGAGAAGGTCGAGATCCTCGAGCCCGACGCCGCCAGAACGGCGGCCCGGTTGTGGAATTTACCCGGCGCTGACGCCGCCGCTGCTGCCGAACCCGCCGGCGCCGCGGCCGCTCGGCGCCAGCGCCGCCACCGGCAGCAGCCGCACGTGCTCGACGCGCTGCACCACGAGCTGGGCGATGCGATCGCCGCGCTGCAGCGTGACGGCGGCCTCGCCGTGATTGACGACGAGGGCCTTGATCTCGCCGCGGTAGCCGGCGTCGATGAGGCCGGGCGCGTTGAGCAGGGTCACGCCGTGGCGCAGCGCCAGGCCCGAGCGCGGCAGCACGAAGCCGGCGAAGCCCGGGGGGATCGCCAGCGCGACGCCGGTCGGCACGAGCGCGCGGGCGCCGGGCGCCAGCGTGACGGCCTCGGCGGCGTAGAGATCGAGGCCGGCGTCGTCGTCGCGGGCGTAGGCGGGCAGCGGCAGGTCGGGATCCACGCGCTGCACGGGAATCCCGACCGGCTCGCTCATCGGTGGGCGGCCGTGGCGCGCTCCTGGTCGGTCTGCACGATCCAGTTGGACAGCCGGCGGATGACCTCGATCGTCAGCTGCGGGCGGTTGCGGATGAGCCAGTCCAGCCGCTCGTTCTTGATGACGAGCAGCTCGACGTCCGTCTGGGCGATGAGGTCGGCCGAGCGCGGCGCCTGGCGGAACAGCGACATCTCGCCCATCAGCTCGCCCTCGCCCATGGTGCCGAGCAGCCGGTGGTCGCCGTCGAACGTGCGCCGGACTTCGACCACGCCGGAGTGCACGACGAACGCCTCGCCGTGCGGATCGTCGCCCTCGCGGGCGATCATCTCGCCGGCCTTGTAGCGGCGGCGCTCGAGGTCGCCCAGCGTGAGGTTCTTGTAGATCTCCAGGCCGATGGACGGCAGCGCCGACTTGGACTCGACGGGCAGGCGCGCGTTCGTCCAGCCGCCGAGGCCGCCCTTGAGGATGCGCACGCGCTTGAAGCCGCGCTCGCGCAGCTTCTGGGCGACGGCCGCGCTGGTCGCCTCCTCCGGGCTCGTGCAGTAGGTGATGATCATCTGCTCGGGGTCGACGTCCAGCGTGAAGTCGGGCCGGTCCACGTCCTCCGGCTCGACGCGCACGGAGCCGGGCAGCCGCAGCGGGCTGGTCTCGTAGTCGCTCTTGGTCCGCACGTCGAGCAGGGTCGGCGTGTCGCCGGACTCCATGGCGCCGATCACCTGGGCCGGCATGATGCGGAAGCGGTTGCGCCACCAGCGGCGCGCGAACATCCCGCCGTAGGCGCCCACGCTGAGCAGCGACACGCCGAGCGTCGCCCACGCCCACGGGAACGGCCGCGGCGGCGGGTTCTTCACGTAGTGCTCGGCCGTGTCGAGCTCGCGCTTGACGTCCACCAGGTTCGGCAGCAGCGCGTTGGCCTCCTGCAGCCGGGCCAGCGCCGCCGGGTAGCGGCCGCCGTTGAGCAGCTCGAGGCCGGCGATCCACACCGGATTGAACTTGCTCTCGCCGGGCCGCACGCCGGTGCCCTGCAGGAACGTGCGCACGTCGCGGGCCGGGATCAGGAAGTTGAAGCCCTGCACGATCGCGCCGCCCTCCGGCGACAGCGACACGAAGTCCATGACGCCAACCAGCCGCGCGTCGTCGTCGACGGCGGGGCCACCGCTGTTGCCGTGGGCGGCCGGCGCGTCGGTCTGCACGAGGTCCTGGCCGATCGCGTCCTGCTTGAAGCCGGAGACGTTGCCGTTGGTGACGGAGGCGTCCAGCGTGGCCGACTTGTTCAGCAGCTCGTGCGAGATCACGACGCCCGGGAAGCCGAGGATGTGCACGGGGTCGCCGATCTGCGTCTCGCGCGTCGTCATCCCGATCGCCGGGTAGGCGCCCTCGGGCACGCGCAGCAGCGCCAGGTCGCGCCCGTAGTCGGGCAGCGGCTTGCCGTTGACGTCCAGGCTCGGCGGCGCGCTGAACTTCTTGACCTCGGCCTTGAGGTTCATGCCGTTGGAGAGCAGCACGGTGAGCGAGGGGAACGTCTCCACCTGCGCGTTGTCGAGCGCGCGGGCGCTGGCCTCGCGGCGGATCTGATCCTCGAGGTCCGGCCGCTGGCCGCGCATGAGCCCGCGCGCGCGCAGCGCCGGGTCCACGCACGCCTGGTCGATCGCCTTCTTCTTGAGCTCGTGGCCCACCCACGGGGGCTGCCGGTACATCGGATCCACCACGTGGGCGTTGGTGACGAGCCAGCCGCGGCCGTCCACGAACCAGCCGGTGCCCGTCTCGATGAACGGCGCCGGCTTGACCGTGACCGGGCCCTGGCCGCAGTTCATCGTGATCTCGGCGTCCACGCGCGCGGTGACGAGGGCCGCCGCCGGCTTGGCGATCAGGATCGCTTCCTGAACCGACAGGGCGTGGGCGGGCAGGGCGGCGAGGCCGGCGGCGAGGCCGGCGAGCGCAGCGAACCCCAGCTTCATGACCAAGGACCGTACCACGTCGGCCTGCCGGAATGCACCATCGCCGGAGCCGCTTGGGCGGCGCGCCGCGCGTGGCGGCGGGATCCGACCGCTTCGCCACGCGCAGCGGCGGGGATTAGCAGCGACGCGGGTCGCCCCGGTTGATCCCCGGGCACATGATCGGCCCGGTCGGCGCCACCACGCCCGGGACCACCACGGTGGCCGCCGGCGGCGGAGTGACGACGACGGCGCTCGCGGGCGGTGTCACGATCACCTCGCGCGGACTGGCGGCGGGATAGCCCGTCGTGCCCGCGGGACCGGTCGCGGTGCTGCGATAGACCTCGGAATTCGGCGAGTAGCCGGCGGGCG
>DASSLH010000251.1:0-2732 GCA_035689625.1 Candidatus Methylomirabilota bacterium
CGCTCTCGTTGAACGCCGGCAGCAGGACCAGCGCCTTCACAGGGCGAACGCCATCGCGATGACGTCCACGAGGCCCTCGGCGCGGGCGAGCCGCCGGCGCAGCACGCGCTCGGTCGCGAAGCCGGCGCGCGTGTACAGCTCGATGGCGCGGGCGTTGTCGGCGGCGACCTCCAGCAGGATCCGGCGCAGTCGCAGGGCGCGGGCGCGCCGCAGCATGCGCCCGAGCGTCTCGCGCGCGATGCCGCGGCCCCAGCAGTCCTTCTCGCCGACGACGATGCCGAAGTAGGCGGTGCCGGCGCGGCGATCGATGCGGGTGAGGCTGGTGAGCCCGACCAGGCGGCCCGAGCCGCGCAGCGCGATGGCGAGCGTCACGCGGGAGGCGTCGCCGTCGGACACCGTGCGCAGCCAGCGCCGCGCCTCGCGGGGACCGAACACCGCGTCGCTCCAGAGCGTGCCGCGGCGCAGGTCGGGATCGCGGCGCCAGGCGATGACCGTGGGCAGGTCGGCGCGGCGGAACGGCCGCAGCGAGACCGTCGGCGTCCCTCGACGCTTCCGCGGCGCGACGCGCGCGATGTCGTCCACCGTGCTCCCACGTTATCCCAGGCAGGCGCGGAACGCCGCCAACGATTTTGTCCGGGAATTCCGCGCGCCGGCGTCTCGCTCAGCGGGCGGCGGCCAGGGCGGCCCGATAGGCGGCCAGCGTGGCCGGCACCTGGGCGGCCCAGTCGTAGCGCGCCTCCACCAGCGCGCGGCCGGCGGCGCCGAGAGCCGCGCAGCGGCGCGCGTCGGCGTGCAGCGCCGCGATGGCGCGCGCGAGTTCGGCGGAGGTCTCGGCCAGCACGACGTCGCGGCCGTCGGTGACAGCGAGGCCCTCGGCCGCCTTCGCCGTGCAGACGACCGGCACGCCGGCCGCCATGTACTCGAGGATCTTCAGCCGCGTGCCGCTGCCGTGCCGCACGGGCGCGATGGCGACCTGCGCGGCCGCCAGCGGCGTGGCCGTGGACTCCACCTGGCCGAGGAAGCGCACGTTGCGCGGGACGACCGAGGGTCGCGGGCCGGCCGCGCCCACGATCCAGAACGACAGCGCCGGCAGCGCGGGCGCGATGGCGCGGCAGATCTCCTCGAGCGCGAAGAAGTTCGGCGGATAGCGCATCGTGCCCACGAACACGACGGGGCCGCCGGCGGCGAAGGCCGCCGCCGGGCGAGGCGTGAACCGCGTGACGTCCACGCTGTTGGGCACCAGCGTGGACTTCGTCGCCACGCCCGGGGCCAGCCGCTCGGCGCGCGCGCGATCGATCTCGGAGCAGAACAGCACGTGCGCGGCCGCCGCCCAGCACGCGTGCTCGATCCGCGCCTGCCGCGCGCGCGTGAGCCGGTAGAACGCGCGCTCGGCGAGGGAGGCCGCCGGGAAGCGCGCCATGTCCTGGTAGACATTGTGGGCGTCGAGCACGAAGGGCCCGAGGCCGGCGCGCCGGGCCGCCTCGAACAGCAGCGGCGACTCCAGCTGCACGAGGCCGCCGCCGTCCAGCGGGCGCGGGAAGCGATAGCCGAGCGTGGGGCCGAGCAGCATGCGCAGCAGGTGCGCCGCCCGGGCGGCGCCGCGCGTCGGCCGCGGGATGTGGACGACGCGCAGCCCGGCCGGCGGCGCGGCGGGCGCCGGCTCGGACGAGAAGCACTCGATGGTCACGCCGCCCACGTGCGGCCGCACGGCGGCCGCCAGGCCGAACGTGCGCGCGGCCGAGCCGTTGGCGGGTGGAACGACCGTGTCGGGCGCCACGCAGGTCAGCGTCAGCTCGCCGAGCGGCCGCATCTCAGGTGGCGTGGCGGCGCCCGCCGCGGCCGGCGCGCGCGGCGGCCAGCAGGGCGCGCTCGAGCGCGGCGCTGACGCGGTGGACGAGCCGGCCGTAGCGGGGATAGCGATGCCGCGCGTACATGACGTGGTAGACGACGTTGAGCCGCGCCAGCGCGTAGAGGGTTGCCGGCGTCGGCGGCACGCGCAGGTCGAGCAGCAGCGCGCGGGTGAACGGCGCCAGCGGCAGCAGCCGTGCGAGCCGGCCGGGGAAGGCGTGCTCGATCATGCGCGTGTACTTGTCCGGATCGTTGGCGGCCCGCAGCAGCAGCACCTCGTCCAGCTCCCAGTGCAGCCCGGCGCGCAGCGTGGCGACGCAGGCCGCCCAGTCGGCGGCGTGGTAGCCCACTCGGGGCAGGGCGTCGCGCAGCGCGGCGCGGCGGAACAGGCCGTAGAAGCGCGAGTTGTCCATGGGGTCGTGCAGGAAGCGGCGCAGGTTGTCGCCGAAGGAGCCGAGCAGGGGAAAGGTGCCGGGTGCGGGCTGGCGCGCGCCGTCGGCGGCGACGAACTCCACGCGCGGCGCGCAGCAGACGACCTCGGGCCGCGCGTCGAGGACCGCCACCTCGCGCTCGAGCAGCCGCGGCAGCGCCACGTCGTCGGCGGCCAGCCACATGAAGTACGGCGCCCGCGCCTCCTGCAGCACGGCGCGGAAGTTGTCGACGGCCGGCACCGTCGCCGGCTGGCGTGAGCGGCGGGGTGCCGCGCGTCGCGGTCGGCGTGCCGGCGCTCGACATGGCCGCCACGCTGCCGCGCGCGCTCGACTCGGTGCTGGCCCAGACGCTCACCGACCTGGAGCTGATCGTCTCCGACAACGCCTCCACCGACGGGACCGAGGCGATCGGCCGCCGCTACGCCGCCGCCGACGCCCGCGTCCGCTGGCTGC
>DASSLH010000252.1:0-13684 GCA_035689625.1 Candidatus Methylomirabilota bacterium
GGACTCTCGCCCCACACTCGCAGCGTCATCTGCTCGCAGCCGGCCACCCGGCCGAGCGCGCGAGCCAGCGCGGGGCCGCGCCGGCCCAGCGCCTCGGTGAGCGCTGCGTCGTCGTCGAGCAGCGTGCCGAAGCGCGCCGGCAGCACCGCCTCGCACGCCGCCGCCAGCCGCCGGCACACGGCATCCTGCGTGCGCAGCGTCATCGCGCTCACCTCGGGCGCCGCCGGCACGTCGCCGACGACGGCGATCAGCTCGCCAACCGCCACCAGGCGAAGCCGCTCGGCGCAGAGGCCGACGCCGCAGTCGCTGGCCGGGCGGGCGCCGAGGACGGCGTAGAGGTAGACGCTCATGGGCGCGTGTGCCCCTTCACGCGGTCGGCCGCGCACAGCAGCGCGGTCAGCCGCAGGTAGACGAGGTCCACGCCGGCCAGGCCGAGCATCACCTCGCCCGAGATGACGACGCCGCGGTTGAGGAGGTTGTCCACCAGGTCCAGCAGCGAGTCGTCGGCGGCCTCCAGGATCTCCCGGGTGCGCTCGCGCGCCGGCGCCTTCACCGGGCGTCCCCCACGAAGTTGTAGGGCGGCCAGGGCCCCGTCACGCTCATGCGATAGCCGCGCGCCCCCAGCGCGGCGATCGTGCGGCGCGCGCGCTCCTTGAAGCGCTTGAGGCGCGCGGTCGGCACCAGCAGCGCGGCGTCGAGCACCAGCCGGGTGCCGTCCAGCTCGCCGCCGGAGCGCCGCCGGCTGGCGGCGGCCAGTGCGCTCAGCTCCTCGAACGCCTCCTCCACGGCCGCCCGGCCCTCGCGCACGACCTCGCGGGCGACGTCCAGCGCCTGCTTCTTGGCGAGCAGGAACTTCGTGCCGCTGCTGCGGGCGCCGTCGCCGGCGACGGGCTTGCGTGCCACGCGCCGCCGGGCCAGCGCCGGATCGAGGCGCACGCGCACCCCCCACTCCTCGTGCCCGGCCACGCGTCCGAGCACGCGGCGCACGCGCGCCTCGTCGTCGCGCACGGAGGCCACCGCCCGCTCGTCGCCGGTGAACAGCGTGAAGAGCTTCATCGGCAGCGTCGTGAGGCGCCGGGCGCAGTGCTCGACGACGCGCTCGTGGGCGGCGCCGCGCACGGCCACCCACTCGAGATCGCGCAGGCCGCGCTCGATCGGCTCGGTGCCGTAGAGCTTGAGCGGGGCGTTGCCGGCCACCAGCCAGAGATCGTCGGCGACGGGCAGCAGGCGCAGCGGCCCCGTGCCCGGCAGCCCGCGCGGCGCGCCGGCGAGCGAGGGCCGCCGGTCGGCCTGCACCAAGCAGTAGAGGTAGGTGGCGGTCTCGCCGGTCGGCATCATTGACGTTCCCACGTGCGCGTCCAGCGGCCGAGCGCCTGCGCGCCTCGCGGCGGCGGCGTCACGGCCGGCGTGCAAATCATACCCCAGCGCTGCCGTCGCGTCCCGGCCGCCCGGGCCAGCGCGGCGACGACCGCGTCCTCCCGCCGACGCGCCCGCCGGCAGCGCGGGCAATCCGGGGCCGTGAGCGCGTTGACGACCACGGCCGGCACGGTGAGGCGCAGGCCGTCCAGCCGCCGCAGCAGGCGCTCGGTCTCGCGCCGGGGCAGCTCGGCGGCGCGCGTGACGACGACCACGCGCGCCCGGGCGCCGTCGCCGAGCAGCGCGCCCAGCTCGCGCAGGCGGCGCGCCGTCGCCACCATCTCGGCGGCCGCCTCGCCCAGGCCGACGACGTCGCGGTACTTGAGCAGGATGGCGAGCAGCGCGTGGACCCACTCGAGCGCGGTCGCCGGCATCTCGAGCAGGCGCAGCGCGTGGCCGGTGGGCGCGGTGTCGAGCACGACGACGTCGGCCGGCGGCGTGCGCTCGAACAGCGCCTCGATGACCGACAGCACGGCGAACAGCTCGTCCAGGCCGGGCGGGGCCAGGTCCATCAACCCCCGCAGCGCCTCCCGGTCGTAGGCGACGTCGAAGCGCGCGCCGCGCAGCAGCGACTCGAACGTCTCCTCGACGGCGCGCTGGTAGCGCTCGCGTAGCCGCGCGAAGGCGCGATCGGCGTCCACCTCGCGGGCCCGGAGGCCGGCCGGCGCGCCCGGCACCGCGCGCTCCTCGTCGTCCAGCGCCGTGTCGAGCGCGTCGCCTAGCGAGTGGGCCGGATCCACCGAGAGCGCCAGCACCCGCGCCGGCGGCCGCGCCGCGGCCAGCGCCAGCGCCGCCCCCGCCGCGCACGTCGTCTTGCCCACGCCCCCCTTGCCGGCGAACACGAGCAACCGCACCGAGGGGGGCGCGATGAGGTCGAGCCAGGAAGGCGACACACCGACGGTCGCTGATCGCGTCAACGCCCTTGATTCTTCCCTGACGGGGGGTCGAGACGACCCCCGAGTCCTCTCATCGCGCTCATCCAGCTCGAGGTCGGCCCGCGTGGAGCGGCGTGGCTTCGATACGAGGGCGCGACCGATCCGGCGAAGCGCGGGAAGGCCGCGCGGCTCGTCGTCGAGCGCCGGGAGGACGCGCAGCGGCAGGCGCGGGAACGCCTCGCGGGCGGCGGCGAGGACGCGCGACTCGGCGACGCGGCGGGCGGCGCAGGCCGCGCAGGCGCGCGGCGGCGTCACGCGGTTGACGACCAGCTCGCCAACCTCGATGCCCTCGCGGGCCAGCGCCGCGATGCCGTCGCGCGTCTCCTCCAGGCTCAGCTCCTCCGGCAGCATGAGCCAGCTGAAGCGGCAGCGCGACGGATCGCGCAGCCGCGCCGCCAGCTCGCGGCCGTCGCGGTCCAGCTCGTCGATCAGGCGATCGGGGGCGCCCGGGCGGTGGCCACGGCCGAGGCTCTCGCTGAGGAAGCGATGCTTGGCGTAGAGGCCGTCGAGCACGGTGGCCAGGCGGCGGAGCGTCTCCGGCATGCCGAGCAGGCGCAGCGTGTGCCCGGTCGGCGCCGTGTCGACCACGGTGAGCTCGTAGCGGCCGCGCCGGGCCAGCCGCGCCAGCTCCACCAGCGCCATCAGCTCGTCCACGCCGGGGAACGACAGGCGCAGTAGCCGCTCGAGGTCCTCCTCGTCCAGGTACGTCCCGCGCTCGGCGATCGTGTGCAGCGTCGCGCGCCGCTCGGTGAGCCACCGGCGCAGCGCGCGGTCGGCGTCGAGCTCGATCGCCTCCAGGCGGCCGCGGTGGGCGGGCACGCGGCGCGGCGCCCGGCCCAGCGCGCGATCGAGCGCGTCGCCCAGCGAGTGCGCGGGATCGGTGGAGATGACCGCCACGCGGGCGCCGGCCTCGGCGGCCGCCAGCGCCGCGGCGGCGGCACAGGTCGTCTTGCCGACGCCGCCCTTGCCGGCGAAGAAGTGCAGGCGCCCCCCGGCAGCGGGCTCGCGGGCCGGGCGGCGCGGGGGTCGCCGCCGGGACGCCGTCACCGACCCTGGTCGGCGGGGCCGCCCTCGACGTCCTCGCTGACGTTGACGTCGATGCCGGTGATCCTGACCGGCCCCGCCGCCGCCGACTCTTCCTCCATGCGCTGGCGGATCTCCCGCATGCGCGCCAGCAGGTCGCGCTCGAGGGCGGCGAACTCCGCCTCGCTCATCTCGCCCAGCTCCAGCCGCATCTGGGCGGCCAGCAGCTCCTGGCGGATCGCGTCCACGTCGTTCATCTGTGCGTCCACCGCCTCGGCGATGCGCCGCAGGACGAACTTGATGCCGCCGATGAGCAGCGTGTCGAGGATGATCATGCGCCCGGGGAGTGGCCGGCCAGGCTGGCGATGACCGAGACGAGCTCGTGCGGCGCCACGGGCTTGGGCACGTGGACATGGTACCCGGCGTCGAGGGCGCGCGTGCGGTCTTCCACGCGCGGGTAGGCCGTGAGCGCGACGGCCGGCAGCCGGCGGCCGCGGGCGGCGTCACCGGCCCGCACGCGCCGGATCAGGTCGTAGCCGTCCTCCTCGCCCAGCAGGCGCAGGTCGGAGACGAGCACGTGCGGCGGCTCGCGCTCGATGATCGCGAGCGCCTCGCGGACGCCGGCGGCGGTGACGACGGTGGCGCCGAAGCGGCCGAGGGTGAGCGCGCACCACTCGCGCGCCGCGGGATCGTCGTCCACGATCAGCACGCGCACGCCGTCCAGCCGCGGCACGCCGGCCGTGCCGTCGCCGATCGGGGCCGGCGCCTCCGCCTCGGTCGCGTCGCCGCGCGGCAGCGCGACGACGAACGTGGTGCCGTGTCCCTCGCCCTCGCTCTCGGCGGTGATCGCGCCACCGTGCAGCTCCACCAGGTGGCGCGCGATCGCCAGCCCGAGGCCGAGCCCGCCGCCGCGGCGGCCGCCGCCCTGGGTGAAGCGCGTGAACACGTGGGGGAGCAGGTCGGGTCCGATGCCCTGGCCGCTGTCGCGCACGACGAACCGCAGCGTGTCCGCGGCCGCCTCCACGCGCACCGTCACCGTGCCCTTGTCGGGCGTGAACTTGATCGCGTTGGACAGCAGGTTCCAGAGCACCTGCTGCAGGCGGTCGGGATCGCCGCGCAGCGTGGGCACCGGGTCCAGCACCACCGCCAGCTCGATGCTCTTCGCCGTCGCCGCCGGCTGCACCGCCGCCACGGCGGCCTCGACCACCGTCGCCAGGTTGACCGCGCGCATGGACAGCCGCAGCTTGCCGGTGATAATGCGGGAGACGTCGAGCAGGTCCTCGATCAGCTGGGCGACCGCCTTGGCGTTGCGGTCGATGGTCTCCAGGGCCTTGTCGCGGCGCTCGGGGTCGAGGTCGCCGCGTCGGAGCCACCACGTCCAGCCCACCAGCGCGTTGAGCGGCGTGCGCAGCTCGTGCGAGAGCGTGGCCAGGAACTCGTCCTTGGCGCGGCTGGCCGTCTCGGCCGCCGCCCGCGCCGCCTGCTCGTCGCGCAGCAGCCACTCGCGCGCGCGGGCCAGCGCCTCGGCCTGGCGCTGGGCGCGCCGGGCGCGCTGGTAGAGCGAGGCCACCAGCAGCGCGACGACGACGAAGGAGGCGCCGCGCACCAGCAGGCCGAGCGTGACGCCGTGCATCGGCGGCACGAAGAACCACTCGCTCACGACGGCGGCGACGACGGTGGCGAACAGGCCGGGCCCGAGACCGCCGTACCAGGAGCTGACCGCGACGGCAGCGAAGAACAGCGGAGTGCCGGCCGGCTGCAGCAGCGGCCACAGGATGGTCGTGAACAGCGCGGCGAGGACGACGGAGGCGAGCGCGACGACCCAGGCGCGCGCACGCGTGGGGCCGTCGGTGGCTGGGACGTCCTCCCGCGCGGCGGGCCCCTCGCTCATGGCCCCGGCGCTACTTGGCCCTCTCGAGCTTGAGCCGGATGTTGACGAAGTTGTAGGGCGGCCAGGGGCCGGTGTAACGGAAGGTCAGGGTGTCGTACTTGCCGCCCAGCGCCTTCACGCGGGCGTCGAAGGCGCTCTCGCGGTCGCGCTCGACCAGGAACGCCGCGTTCATGATCATCTTGTCGCCGATCGGCTTGTTGGCGCGCGAGGCCACGCACACGTCGCGCAGGGCCTCGAAGATCTCGCCGACGTACTGCTCGGAGCGGCTCTGCAGCGCGCCGTCCACCAGCCGGCCGTACTGCACGCGGGCGAAGTAGGTCGAGCCCTTCTGGGTCGCGATCTCGCTCTTGAGCCGGCGGATGTCCTCGTCGTCGTGCTCGATCTGGCGGATCATCGCGTCGCGGTCCCACAGCACCTTGAGGCCGAACTCGACCTTGATCTCCATCTTGGTGAGCACGTCCTGGAACGCGCTGTGGGCGCCGCGCAGCAGCTCGACGATGTCGTCGCGCGTCTTGAACACGGTGCCGAACGACATCGGGATGACCGTCTGATAGCGCATGACCGCCTCGTTCACGCGCTCGTGAGCGAGGACGTTCTCGCGGGTGGCGTCCAGCACCTCGATCGGCGCGTCGGAGACGACGGCGGCGATGTCCTCGTACAGCACGGTGTAGACCTCGCCGGCCGGCGTGCCGAAGCCGATGGGCCCGAAGCGCAGCGCCTCGTCGGCGCGCACGATGCAGTAGACGTACTTGCCGCGCTTCTCGGACGATGCCGGCGGACCGCCCACCGTGCGGGTGGCGCCGGCCGGCAGGTGCGAGCCCGGCGTCTCCTCGCGGATGACGCGCGACTCGACCGGCGCCACGGCGGCGCCCCGCGCGCGCTTGGCCTCGACGGCCGGCTGCTTCGCCCTGGTGCGCTTGATCGTACGGCTCATGTGGTGGGCTCCCCCGAGCGTGACCGGGCGGTCTCGAGGATCGCGCGGATCTCGTCGAGCAGCCGCTCCGGCAGGCATGGCTTGGTGATGAACGCATCGCAGCCGGCGTCGAGCGCGCCCTTGCTGTGACCGGCCAGCGCGTGGCCGGTGAGCGCGATGACCGGGATGTCGCGCGTGCGTGGATCGTTCTTGAGGCGGCGCGTCGCCTCCCAGCCGTCGAGGCCGGGCAGCGACAGGTCCATGACGATGACGTCGGGCCGCAGCGCGAAGGCCTTGTCGAGCGCCTGGTGGCCGTTCTCGGCCTCCTCCACCCGCAGGCCGGAGTACGTCAGGAACTGCACGTAGATGTCCCGGTTGTCGGGATAGTCGTCCACCAGCAGCACCAGCAGGTCGCGCGTCGTCATCACTCTTCCCTGGGGGCGCGGGGCACGGTCAGCGTGAAGACGGAGCCCTCGCCCAGCGCGCTGCGCACGGTGAGCTCGCCACCCAGCATCTGGGTCAGGCGCCGGCAGATGGCCAGGCCGAGGCCGGCGCCGGTGTACTGGCGCGTCGGCGAGTCGTCGGCCTGCCGGAAGTCCTCGAAGATGACCTCCTGGTCCTTGGGCGAGATGCCGATGCCGCTGTCGGCGACGGCGATGGCCAGCCGGTCCTGCCGCTTGTCGTAGGAGGCGGTCACCTTCACCCAGCCCTGGGGCGTGAACTTGAGCGCGTTGGTCAGCAGGTTGATGACGATCTGCTTGACCTTCTGCCGGTCGCTGCGCACCAGCGGCAGCGCGTCGCCCAGCTCGTTGCTGACGGCCAGCCGCGAGCGCGCGATGAGCGGCTCGACCTCGGCCAGCACCTCGCCGATCACGTCGGGGACGATGAAGTCCACCAGCGTGAGCGGCATCTTGCCGGCCTCGATGCGGCTGATGTCGAGGATGTCGTTGATGATCGACAGCAGGTGGTGCGAGTTGGAGTCGATCCGCTCGAGGTTGCGCCGCTGCTGCGCGGTCATCTCGCCCGACACGCCCTTGAGCAGCATGCTCGTGTAGCCGAGGATCGCGTTGAGCGGCGTCCGGAACTCGTGCGACATGTTGGCCAAGAACTGCGACTTCAGCGCCGAGGCCTGCTCCAGCGCGATGTGCGAGCGGCGCAGCAGCTCGTTCTGGCGCACCAGCTCGGAGGTCGCGTCGCGGACCTTGTTCTCCAGCTCGGCCGAGGCCTTCTTGAGCTCCTCGTACAGGTGGGCGCGCTCCAGCTCCTCGGTGCGGTCGTGCAGGATGGTGACGACGGCGGTGACCTCGCCGTGCTCCGACACGATCTTGCCGGAGATGGCCTCCATCGGCAGCGAGGCGCCGGTCACGGGGTCGGACAGGTTGATGCCGCCCGTGCGCCGCCGCGAATCGCCCTCGAAGAAGAGGTTGGAGACGAACGACGAGAAGTGGGCGTCGTTGGCCTGCACCTGCCGGCGGGCCTCCTCGCTCTCCGTCTCCGGCGAGACGACGAACAGCCGCTCGGCCGGCGCGTTCATCATGACGATGTTGCCGCCGGGATCGGTGACGAGGATCGGGTCGGCGACCGAGTCGATGACGAGGTCGAGCCGGTCGCGCTCGGCGCGGGCGTCGGCCTCCGTCTGGCGCAGCTTGCGGTAGTTCTCCTCGATCTCGGCGGTGGCGCGCTGCAGGTCGGTGACGTTGCGCAGGATCGAGACGATGCCGCCGGTCTGGCGCGCGTCGGCGCCGGCCGGCGTGCTCATCAGCTCGAACAGCAGGTCGGAGCCGTCCACCGGGTCGACCAGCGGCATCTCGTGGCGCGGCGCGCCCACGCCCTCGATGGCGTGCCGGCTGAGCGCCGCCGAGAACAGCATGTTGTTGAGCGTGACCGCCTGCCGGCGGCCCTCGCTCTGCTCCTCGTCGGTCGCCAGCAGCGTCTCGGCCCGCGCGTTGGCGATGATGATCCGCCCGTCGGCGTCGGTCAGCAAGATCGGGTCGGTGACGGCGTTGATGATGCCGTAGAGCAGCCCGCGCTCGCGCTGCAGCCGCTCCTCGGAGGCCTCGGCGCGCCGCGCTTCCATGAGCGAGGCCAGCCGCGGCCCCAGCATGCGCGCCATCCAGCGCGCCTCGGCGAGCACCGAGGCCGGCAGCGGCGTGAGCAGGAGCAGGCCCGCCGGCAGGTCGCGGGGAGAGAGCGGCGCCAGCGGGATGGCCTGCACGGGACCGGGGCCGAGCGGCGTGACGGCGGTGCCGTGGCCGTTGGCGGACAGCAGCACGGGATTGGAGGCCAGCAGCGCCTGCGTGAGCGGATGATCGTGGATCTCCAGATCGACGCTGAAGCGGTCGGCGAGCCGGCCGCGCAGCCCCAGCGTCGCCACCGGCACCAGACGCGGCGGCATCGCGTCGGCGGCCAGGCAGAGCGCGCGCCGCACGCCGAGGTGACGCTGCAGCCAGCCGAGGGCGCGCTGGGCGCACTGGCCGGCGTCGCGCGCCTGCAGCACCGCTTCGAGGAGCTCGAGACGGCCCGCCGCCCCGGCGCGCGGTCGCGGCGCGGCGCCGAAGCGCGTCGCCGTCGTCCGTGCAGGGGCCATGGGTTACGGCGTCTTCGCCGGGGCCGGCCGGCGGCGGCGGCGGGCGCCGCCCGTGGCGGCGAGCTGCGCGCGCAGCGTCGCGTTCTCCGCCAGCACGCTCTCGCTGGCGCGGCCGTCGGCCGTCAGCGCCGCCGGCTTGGACACCGGCGCCACCGCGCCCACGGCTTCCGAGTACTTGAGGTACGTGTCAATGGACGCCACCACGACGCGCGCCTCGACCGTGATCAGGTCGATGCCGACGAGGGACACGCGGACCCAGGCGTCGATCACGATTCCCTTGTCGAGGACGCGGTCGAGGACGTCAATGAGGCTGCTGCCGCCGGTCGTGCGTTCAACAGGCATCGGTCAATCTCCCCGGGAACGTCATGGTCCCCTTCAGTCGGATCGTCGGGCCCGCGCGCCCGGCTTGGCGGCCAGCGCGGCGACGCGCCGCTCGAGGCTACGGATCTGTCGCTTCAATGCCTCGTTCTCGCTGGCGAGGCGGTCACGCCCTGGTGCCAAATGGCTGTCGTAGCGCCACCAGTCGAGTCCGATCTGTTCGGCCTTGTCGATCGAGCACACGATCAGCCGGATGCGAATGGTGAGGAGCTCGACCTCGGCCAGCGAGATCCGCACGTCGCCGGCGACGACGAGTCCCTTGTCCAGCACCCTGTCGAGTACATCGACGAGGCCGCTGGCCCGACCATTCATCGGCTGGAGATCAGCTCGCATAGTCCGCGTGGGATGACAGGCCGTCTTCGGGCCATCGCTGGTCCATCGACGACCGGCGGGAAAGTATAGATAGACATAGGTCTCCGAGGGAAGATGGAAGATTTTTTCTCACCGGGCCGGTGTAAGTCCTACATGTGGCCGTCTTTCCTACCCACCCTGAGAAGGGCGGTTCAACGCTCAGTTGGCCGCGAGCAGCAGGTCGGTGTGCATCAGGTCCCAGGCCGCCGATGCCGGATCGACGGTCCGGCACAGCGCCGCGTCACACGCGCGACAGCCAATCTCGATGCGATACGAGGTCTCGGCGGGCGGCTCGAGATGGATCGTGAGCACGCCACAGCCGCGATGTTGCCGGACAAACATCCGGAGATCCTGCAGCACACTCATGCTCGCTGCTCCCCGGTGACCGGATATGCGGCACGACATTCCAAGAACCATGCCGAGATCCGTGTCGTCGTCAGCGGCCGACCTTGGCGATCAGCTCGACGAGGTCGTCAGGGTCCAGCGGCTTGGTGGCGTGCGCCGCGAAGCCGGCGGCGATGGCGCGCTCGCGGACTTCCTGGCCGGTGAAGGCGGTCAGCGCCACCGCGCGGATCGCGGTGGCCGGCGCCGCCCCGGCGCGCAGGGTACGGATGAGGTCGTAGCCGTCGGCGCCCGGCATGGCCAGGTCGCTGACCAGCACGTCGATCGCGTTCGCGCCCAGCACCTGCAGCGCCTCCGCCACCGAGCCCGCCAGGTGCACGTGGGCGCCGCGCTCGCGCAGGATCAGGCCCACCACGTCGCGGGCGTCGCTCTGGTCGTCCACGACCAGCACGCGCAGGCCGTCCAGCCTGCAGGCGCCGCTGTCCGTGCGCTCGCGCGGCGCGCCCGGCCGCGGCGTGCGCACGGCGATGATCGGCAGCTCGACCACGAACGTCGCCCCCAGGCCCTTGCCGCCGCTCTCGGCGTGCACGCCGCCGCCGTGCGCCTCCACGAGCTGGCGGACGATGGCCAGACCGAGGCCCAGGCCCTGGTGGGCGCGGCGCGAGGTGCTGTCGGCCTGCTGGAACGGCTCGAAGATGTGGCGCAGCACGTCGGCCTCGATCCCCTCGCCGGAGTCGCTCACGGTGAGCCGCGCGTTGCCGGCGGCGCGCGAGAGGCGCACGTCGATGCGCCCGCCGGCCGGCGTGAACTTCACGGCGTTCGATAACAAGTTCATCACCACCTGCTGCAGCCGCACGGGATCGCCGCGCACCTCGCCGGTGTCGGGATCGAGGTCGACGCCCAGCGCGATCGCGCGGGCGTCCACGTCACCGCGCACGCTCTCGATCGCCTCCTGCACCACCGGCACCAGGTCCACCGGGAACTGCTCGAGCTCGAGCTTGCCGGCCACGATGCGGGAGACGTCGAGCAGGTCGTTGATCAGCTCGGTCTGCAACCGTGCGTTGCGCTCGACCACGTCGACGGCGTGGGCCTTCTGCGCCTCGTCCAGGCGCGGGTTGCGCAGCATGCGCAGCCAGCCGAGCATCGCGTTCAGCGGCGTGCGCAGCTCGTGCGAGAGCGTGGCCAGGAAGTGGTCCTTGGCCCGGTTGGCCGCGTGGGCCTCGGCGCGGGCCGCCCGCTCGGCGGCGAAGAGATGGCTGTTGCGCAGCGCGATGGCCGCGTGGGCGGCCAGGCGCTGGCAGACCATCTCGTCGCGCTCGCCGAACTGCCGCACGGCGCGGCGAGCGCAGTAGATCAGGCCCTCCACGCCCGCCTCGGCGTGGATCGGCACGATGAGCAGCGAGCGGCTGGCCTCGCCCTCGATCAGCGGCTGGTAGTCGGCGTGCCGCCGCGGGTCCTGCGTCACGTCGCCGGTGCGGTAGGGCCGGCCGGTGGTCATCACCCAGCCGCCCAGCCCCTTGCCCGCCTGCACGAGGACCTTGCGGTCGGCCTCGGGGTCGCCGCGAGTGCCGACGCCGAAGCGGAACGTCATCGCGTCCCCCGCGCTCTCCCGCAGCGCGATGCGCGCGTAGTCGGCGTTGCACAGCGCGGCGGCCGCCTCGGTCACCCGCTGCAGGACGCGGTCCACGTCGAGCGACTGGTTGATCTCGGCGGCCAGCGCGGCGATCACGTCGGACTCGCGCCGCTGCTGGGTCGCCTCCTCGAACAGCCGGGCGTTGTCGACGGCCATCGCCGCCTGGTCGGCGAACGTCTGCAGCGTGTCGGCCTCCGCCCGCGTGAAGCGGCGGCCGCGCGCGTCGGCGATGGACAGCGCGCCGATGATCTGGCCCTTGGTCCGCAGCGGCACCGCGAGGACGGCGGCGTCGCCGGCGGCCGTCATGGCCCGGCGCAGGTCGTCGGCGGGCGTCAGTCGCGGGTCCGTGAAGACGTCCTCGCTCCACACCGCGGCCCGCTGCGCGACGGCCAGACCGGAGACCGACCCGGGGCCGGCCGGCAGCGTGTGGCCCGGCGGATAGCTGTCCTTCATGGCCCCGCCGAAGGCGAGGCCGACGAGCGAGCCGTCGGCGGCGAGCAGCCGCAGCCCCGAGGCGCGCGCGCTGAACAGCGTGAGCACCGCGTCCACCACGCGCTGACCCACCGCGGCGACGTCGAGCGTCTCGGCCAGCGAGCGCGCCACGTTGGCCAGCTGCTCGGCCAGGCGCCGCCGCTCCTCGGCCTCCGAGCGCGCCTCCCGCTCGCGGACGAGGAGGGCCGCGCGCTCGCGCTCGACGGCCTGGCGGTCCCAGACGAGCGCGGCGACGGCGAGGACGGTGACCGATGTCACCATGAGATAGGCCTGCAGCAGCAGCAGCGAGTCGTTGGGCGGGCCGACCACGAAGGGGCCCAGGTGGCGCGCGGTGCCGATCACCGCGATGGCGGAGAGGATCACCATCGCGGTCGCCGACGCCGCCGGGCCGAGCCGGAACGCCGTCCACAGCAGCACCGGCGTGGTGACGAACGCCAGCGGGTACGTCTGGCTGTCGAAGGGCGCCAGCCCGCCGAAGACGACGAGGCCGACGAACACGACGGCGAACGCCAGCAGTCCAGCCTCCACGGCGTGCCGCCGCAGCGCCGCCGCCGCCGGCCGCGTCCACAGCAGCAGCGCCGGCGCCACGAGAATGTCGCCGGCGGCGTCGCCCAGCCACCAGGTCAGCCACACGGGCGCGAAGAGGGTCCAGCTGCCGAGGCCGCTCAGCGTGAGGCTCACCACGCCGATGGTCGCGGCGACCGCGGCGCTCGGCAGCGCGGCCAGTCCCACGAACCGAAAGATGTCGTTGATGCGCTCGAAGGCGCGCGGGCCGTTCGCGCAGCGGCGGGCCAGGTCGGCGCCGGCCAGCGCCGCCAGCGTGTTGCCGCCGGCGATCGCCAGCGAGGGCAGCAGCGCGCCGATCGTCGTCATGTTGACCAGCACGGAGGCGACGAAGATCGCCGGCCACACGCCGGGACCCCAGCGCAGCACCGCAGTGATCGCCACGCCGGTCGCCGGCCACACGGGGCTCACGCCGGCGCTGAGGAAGGCGAACTGCTGCAGCGCAAGCTTCCCCGCCAGGACGTACACGACTGCCAGGAGCACGAGCCGCAGTGTCATCGCACGCCCGCGCATGAGCGTCGCGCGGGCGCCTTCGATGCTACCGGCTCCTTCGTCGTCGCGCCAGCCCGCGAGCACGCCACTGGGAAAAACTTTTCCCAGCGGCGGAGCGCCGTCAGTAGAGCGTCTGCAGCCGCTGGCGCTGGTCGGCCTCGTAGGCCTCCGCGCTCGGGAAGTCGGGTCGCGTCGGCAGCTGGTCCCAGAGCATCGCGGCCATCGACGGCAGCTCGCGCGTGTCCGGCCAGCGCTCCGGCTTCCACAGGCCCGCGCGCATGAACGCCCGCGGACAGTGCATGAAGACCTCCTCGACCTCGACGCCGATGGCGAAGGGCGGCCGCTTGCCCTGCATCACCATGCCGTCGAGGATCGCGTCGTCCTCCACGACCCACGCCCGCCCGTTCACGCGCAGCGTGTCCTCGCGGCCGGGGATCAGGAAGATGAGGCCGACGTGCGCGTTGGCGAGGATGTTGCGCATGCCGTCCACGCGGTTGTTGCCGATGCGGTCGGGAATCGCCAGGTGCGTGTCGTCCAGCACGCGGACGAACCCCGGGTGATCGCCCTTGGGCGAGACGTCGCAGCGTCCGTCGGCGCCGGCGGTGCCGAGGATGAGGAACGGCGCGTGCGCGATGAACGCGCGGCAGTGCGCGTCCAGGTGCCGGCG